>NZ_JACJFU010000076.1:0-4823 GCF_014164635.1 Paracoccus sp. MC1854
AATCCACGTCCGCATTGCACTGATGAACCGCTTCAATGCACTCGGCACGGCCGAAATCGAACGCGTGGCCTGACGTCAAAAGGGAAAGGGGAAGTCGCCACTAGCGGCCGAGTTCTGCAACAACGCCCATTTTCTACCTCACCGTCATGATTTGATATTTCCAATCACATATCACTCAGATTTCCTTTCGATAAAACCTCCACCTTCCCCTCCCAGCGCGCAAGATACCACTCCATTTCCTGCCGTCCGCCGGCCCGGAACCGCACCACCAGCGAGCCATCGGACAGCCGCTCCGTTTGCTGCTTCGGGTGGAACGCATAGGTCGCCGCCTCGTCAGCCACGTCGGGCAGGAACCGCCATTCGACGTCCTGCGGTTCCTCCCGCCAGATGCCGAAGCTCTCGGCCAGCCAGTCCTGCAGATCGAACCCTTCCGGGCGCTCAAAGACGTCATCCTCCAGCTCGATCCGCTCGAATCCGGCCAAGGCAAACAGGCGCAGGTCGTCCTGATATTCGCTCCATGCCAGAAGATACTGCCGCCCCTCTCCGAACAGCATGGCGATCGGGCCAAGGCGGGTGTTGCGCGAAAGCTTTCCCGAAGCTCGGGCGCGGTGGTCGGCCAATATCATCACCCCGGCGAGGATCGCCTCGCGCAGGGTGGACAGGATTTCGGGCGCGATGCTTTCGCGCGGGCCGGGGCGGAAGGCCACCCCATCGGCCAGAAGCTGCGCCTCCAGGTCGGCGGCGACGCGGCGGCGGCGGTCGGCGCGAAACATCGCCTGCACCTTGGCCAGCAGATGCTCCAGCGTTTCAGCCGTGGCAAAATCGCCCTCGCGCCGGGCAATGCTGACCGCGCGATGACCCGCGGTCAGTTCGTCGAGGGTCGGTTCCTCCATCCGTCCCAGGGTGCCGGTCGGGAAGCGCCAGTACTTCTGCCCATTGGGGCCCGGGCGTTCCTCGAGTTGCGGATAGGAGCGCAGCACGGCATCGCGCATCCGCTCGGCTGTGCGGCGAGAGACGTCAAAGGCGCGCTCGATGTCGGCGATGGAAAGCCCTTCCGCCGATCCCTGCATCATCAGGGCCAGTCTGAGAAGGTCTTCCTGGCGTGAGTAACGCATTCTGCTTCCGGTCGTTCGCCGCACACTTTCCTTGCGAATACACGGGCCGTCAACGGCCGAAGCCAATGGGCCGCGCCTTGCCCTCCTTGGCCTCAGATTCGCGCCGCAACTCGCCAAGGATTGCAGCCGGGTCGTCCTGCCCGAGGGCGCGCATCCTGCGGGCCACATTGGCAAAGTCTCCGGGCGCCAGCCGGTCGATGGACATGACATCCGCATGCAGGGGCGCGGCGAAATGCGTGGACCATGCCAATGGCAGTTGATCCTCGCGGAGCCAGTCGAAGCGGATGCGGAAGGTGAAGCGCCGCTGGGTCGCGGGGTCGAGCTTCTCGACAAGGTTCGTGGTGCAGACGAAGGGCAGCGGATGGCTTTCCATCCAGGTCAGCATTTCGTTCACCTGACTGACCTCCCACTGATGCCCGGCGTTACGGCGGTCGGCCAGCAAGCTGTCGGCTTCATCGAAGATCAGCAGTGCACCGTCCGCCCGCGCATCGGCGAAGGCCCGCGCGATAGCCTTCTCGCTGCCGCCCACCCACATCGACAGCAGGTCGGAGGCGCGCTTCTGGTGTACCGACAGACCCAGCTGCCGGGCCAGATGCCTCGCCCAAGCACTCTTGCCCGTTCCGGCCGGGCCGTCGAGACAGAAGGAAATCCGCAGCGCCTGCGGAGCTCCGCGCAGCCGCGATTGCAGCAGGGGCAGGCATGTGTCGGTGTTAGCGAGCGCCGGCTCCCACGCGACCTCGGAATGATGCTGCGGTGGCGGCGCGATGCCGCCATTGGTCAGCTTGGCAGAAGCCCCCAGCACCTGCGTGAAGGTCTCGACCCCGCCGCCGCAGTTGCGCGCCACCCGCATCGCATCGGACACCAGCGCCGGGGGGTGGTCATGGATCCCGGCCAACGCGATCAGCGCACCCGGTTCGGCCACCGGCTGATGCCGCTCGGCGAGCCGTTGCCAGATGCGTTTGCGCACCTGCTCCGATGGTGTGCGCATCTCGACCGAGAAGGTCATGCGGCGCAGGAAGGCCGGGTCGCAGGAGTCCATAGAATTGGTTGTCCACAATATCGGCACGGGGTTGGTTTCGAGCAGCCGGTTCGCGAAGACCTTCGAGATCCGCTCCGGGCGGAAAGACTGCGGCATGCCGCCGCCGAACAGGTCCTCCATCTCGTCCAGCAGCAGGACCGCATCGCACCGCGCCGACAGCATCCGCCCGGCGATGCCAAGCTCGGCGAGCCGCTCGCCACGCGAAGGCTCGTCGCCGCTGTCATCCGCCTCTCCGACGGCACGCAGGCTGGCCCCCACTTCGCGGGCCAAGACCTTGCAGAACTCGGTCTTGCCGGTACCGGGTGCGCCATACAGCAGGATGTTCACGCCCGGCGTGCCATTCGCGAGGGCTTTGGTCAGCAGCTTGCGCATAAGGTCGGCGCTTTTCCCCATCCCCTCGAAATCCTGCCATTCAGCATCGGGCGAGGCCGCAGGCGGAAACAGCAGGGCGACCAGGTCTTCGATGTCGTCAACATCCGCCAGCATGGCATCCGCGAGCCGCGGCGACACAGCATAAGGGACCCTCTGGCTGGGCCAGTTGCGTCCCTCGTTCTGCAGCAGGCCAGAGGCTTTCAGCCGCGCATCCGGCCGAAGAGCCGCTCGAACCTCCCCCTGCTCTGCGCCCGAGAATTGCGCGATCAGGAACGGCAAAGTCACTTCCCGCGTCTCCAGCGCTTGGTCGACCACATGCGCGAACATGTCGAAGGTGCGGTAGTCGGCGAAAAACTCGAGGATGCGCACCTCGATGCCCGTCAGCCCGAAGTGCTGGCCGATCCGCGTTGCATTTGTTCGCACCACATTGCCGTCGTCGCCAGCTGCTTCCTTGCAGAGGTCGTCCAGCAAGTCGCGCACCCGTCCCCACCACGCGGCGCCAGGGCGTGTCCGGGGCCGCTCGGGACATTCGGCGTCGGTCAGGTATTCAATCCAGCCCGGCAGTTCCTTGGCGATCTTGCTTCCGGGTCCAAAGCGCTCTGCCAGAGTGGCGACGAGGCCGAGCGCAAGGTGTTTCTCACAGGTCATCATGTCCCTCCGTCGATGAGGAAGGTATGACGGTCGGCTACGTCAGAAACGGACGCACTTGGCACGGCGGAGGTCGCCCCGTTGCAGCTGTCGGGCTGAACCCAAAACGAGGCAGTCCTCTGAGATCAGAGACGCCGAATGGAATCTGCGGACGGCACCTTCGACAAGCTCCATACTATCAGGGCCGATATCGGTGCCTGATGCACAGGCAAGCCACCTCAGCCAGTGCGGATAACCCGTGTTGCGGCCCCTGGTCACACCCGCTCCCCCAGCCCGGTCCCTCAGGAATACCCGCCTCGTAGCTCTCGACCCATGTCTCGAAGGCCTCTCGGGCCAGCCGCGTGGCAATGTCGGGCGCATAACCCTGCACCTCGACCAGCTTGGCGGCCGTGCCGGCGATCGTCACCTCGGGGCCGGTGCTTGTCTCAGCGGACTCGGCCATGATGCGGATTGCTTCTCGCAGCGGCAGTGATTCCCCGGTCATGGTGACCTCTTCGTCCTGGGCTTCTTCTGGACATAAACGCCCATCATCCAGACCAACTGGTCAATCTGGTTCAGAGGCAATCCGGGCGGCGTCAGCTTCTCACCAAGCACGGCGAAATCGAGGAACTCCTTTGCATCTCTCGCTCGCCTCGGAAAGATCGGCTTCCAGTCAACGCTGTCTGCGATTTCGTTTCTCTCGGCTTCCGGCAACCAGGCCGTCAGCAGCCTGACGATGTGTCGGTCAGGCTTGAATGAGGCCCAACCAAGATTGCGCAGGAACTCTGACGCGATCGGCGGACCCATGCCCGCTACCTTGTTGAACGCGATGCCGTTGCTCGCCCGGGACTTGGGTCCGGAACCGCGGGCTAGTAGCAACGCAACGGCCGCATTCAGCTGCGCATCGCTCAGCGCCGGCGCACGCTTGCGCACAGCTTCTCTCACCTCAAGCAACGAGGGGTAGAACCGCGGCGCCGCAGTGAGGCTCTCGCCGAAACGGATGATCCAGTCCGCATGCTTGCGCGCTGGCACTCCGCCAAGCAGGGCGCCGAGAGCTTGCACCATTCCGTCTCGCTGCGCCGGATCCTGGGCCGCGCGTGCGACCTCACCGGGATCGTAGTCCTTCAGGATCCTGCGAATCTGGGGCAGCGCCCGGTAGACCTGCGACCATCGCCGCATGCTGCTGGCGATCGCAAGTGTGGCGGCTTCGAAGACCTCGTCATCCTTGAAGTCGTCCCTCTTGACCACCTGCTGCCCAAAGGTCTTGCTCACCTGCTCATAGAGGGTTGCATTGCTTCGCAGGTTGTAGTCCTTGGCGATCTTCGCGGCGATTACCTGATCCTCGAAAAGCGCCTCCTTGATCCCGATCACATCGAGGCGCGCGCTGTTGACCGTGCCGACGACGTAGCCGCGCTGCTGCGTAGTGCTCGTTGCTTCGTCTGTCACCTGAGCTCTCTCCCGATTTGCCGTGCCTGCAACTCTCGACTGCCGTGACGGCCTCCGTAAACTGATCATGCCGACACCGCCCAGCTCAGGGCGGCACGGTAATCCTCCCATTTCTAACGGGGTCCATTCGTAGAACTCATGCGGCCATTTTCAGTTTCTGGGCGGGTGTGATGCCGCCGATGCCCATGTTCGGGCGGTCGTTGTTGTAAGTCCAGAGCCATTGC
>NZ_JACJFU010000077.1:0-4807 GCF_014164635.1 Paracoccus sp. MC1854
GCATTGCTCGGCGGACAGTGGACAGCAGCGAGAGGTTGGGCTGCCACCGCTGGGTCGTCGAACGAACGCTTGCCTGGCTCAACCGCTTCCGCCGTCTGACTATCCGCTATGAGCGACGCGCCGACATCCACGAGGCCTTCGTAATCCTCGGCTGCGCCCTCATCTGCCTCAACCAGATCAGAAGGTTTTGTTAGATGCTCTTAGACGAATGTATGAAGTGTCAGCAACAGCCTGTGCAACAATGCGATGGTCCGCATGGCGGGCAATGGGATATTTACGTCTCCGAGCATTCGGGGGAGGAACCATGAACGCCAAGGAATTTCTGTCCAAGCTGCCCAGCACGCCGTTGTGGTTCGAAGCGACACCGGCACGGTCGGCCTTGGAGACTGACACCCAGGCAGATGTCGCCATCGTTGGCGCAGGCTATACCGGCCTGTGGACGGCCTATTACCTGCTGAAGGAACAGCCCTCGCTGCGCGTCGTGATCGTCGAGCGCGAGCATGTCGGCTTCGGCGCGTCGGGGCGCAACGGCGGTTGGGCCTCGGCGATCTTTCCGATCTCGCTGAAGCAGGTCAGCAAGATTTCCAGCCATGCAGACGCCTTGCAGCTGCAAGCGGCCATGAATGACACCGTGGATGAGATCGGCCGGGTTCTGAGCGCGGAAGACATCCAGGCGGATTACGCCAGGCAGGGCTTCGTCTCGCTGGCGCGGACCTCCGCGCAGGTGGCACGAGCGCAGGCCAGCGTCAGGGCGTCGTCTGACTTCGGCCTGCCCTATCAGTGGCGCGCTCTCGACTCGGCTGAGGCCCGCGACATGGTCGGTGCCGAGGGGGTGATGGGCGGTCTGTTCACGGACCATTGTGCGCTGGTCCATCCCGGAAAGCTGGTGCGCGGTCTGGCCCGCAAGGTCGAGGCCATGGGCGCGATCATCCATGAGCGCACGCCCGCGACCGAGATCCGACCGAATTGCGTGGTCACCCCGCGTGGTCGACTGACCGCACCGATTGTCGTGCGGGCGACCGAGGCGTTTTCCTGCCAGCAGCCCGGTCATCGCCGTTCCGTCATCCCCCTCTATTCGCTGGTGCTGGCAACCGAACCGCTCGGGCAGGATGTGCGGGACGCGCTGAACCTCAACCATCGTCGCGCCTTCAACGACATGCGCCATCTGCGCGTCTATGCACAGATCACCACGGACGGGCGAATGGTGTTCGGCGGCCGCGGCGCGCCCTACCATCTGGGATCGAAGATTCCGGCGCGGAACGATCTGGTAGATACGGTCCACGCAAAAATCCATCAGGCGATGCTGGAGTTCTTCCCGTCGTTGCAGGGGACGCGGATCACGCATCGCTGGGGCGGCCCACTGGGCGTAGCGCGCGACTGCTGCCCTTCGGTCGGGCTGGACGAGGCCACAGGCATGGCTTGGGCGGGGAACTATGTCGGCGACGGGGTGGCCACCAGCAATCTCGCCGGTCGGCTGCTGCGCAACCTGATCTTGAAGCGGGATGAGGCGATCAACCGCCTGCCGCTGGTCAACCACCGCTCGCCCCTGTGGGAACGCGAGCCGCTGCGCTGGTTCGGCGTGAACTGCGGCCTGACCGCCGCCACCCTCGGCGATGCCGAGGAGCGCGTGACCCGACGCCCGTCGCATGTGGCGCATATGCTTGAAGCGCTGACGGGCGCTCACTGACGATTCCGGAAAGAACAGGAGGATCCCATGACATCGATGGTCATCGTCAAGGACGCCGCGATCCGCTCGGCCGCGCTTGCCCCCGCCGGTCAGCGCGCCGGTGCCGACAGCGGAGATCCGCAACTGGGCATGCAGGCGCTTGCCCCTGACGCCAGCGGCAATTTGGGCATCTGGGAATGCCAGCCCGGAGGCTGGCCGGTGGTGAACCGTCCCGATACGGAATTCACCTACATCATCTCGGGCCGCGCCCGGCTGACCGACGATGCGACTGGTGATGTTGTCGAGATTACCGGCAGCGATCTGGTGATCCTGCCCCCTGGCTGGTCCGGCCGTTGGGACGTGCTGGAAACCGTTCGTAAGGTCTATGCGATCTACTGACCGGCGCAAGGCCGCGGCAGCGGGGGACTAGAGCCTGACCGGAAGGGACGCCCTACCACTAGAACGGTGTCTGTCATCAGGCGACAGGGATATTTCTGCGTTGCAGAACCAGCTTTTGGCTTTTTGCTGGTTGATCTTGGTGCGGGTATATTAGTGCGACGGAACCGGGCCGGGCTTGCCGGAGACTTCAGCTACTGAGAGGGATAGAGGTCCACGCTGCTCGAACCTCAAGGATTATGCCGAACTTAAGTGGCAATCCCATAGGGATTGCCGCTGTACTATGGCTCCGTTCGGCATAATCCAAATCACGGCATTATGAAGATTATGCCGATATCGGCATAATCTTCACTGGACAGGCCGGTGCCCAGGTCATCAACGGAGGACGGGGAGACGATACCCTGACCGGCGGCGAGGGGAAGGACATCTTCCGTGTCCGCTTGGGCGGAGGCTCGGACAGCATCACGGATTTTTTCGGCGACCGCCTGATCCTCGACGGCTTCCGGTTCGCGAACAAGGCAGCTTTCCTCGGGCAAGCCAAGCAGAGCGGGGCCGATGTGATCATCGAACTGGGCGCGGGCGAGCGACTGACACTGAGCAATGTCAAACTGGCCGCACTGAAGAATGCGGACATCGTGCTGGAAAACGTGAGCGGATCGCCCGCAGCAGTGACACCGCCGCCGACTTCCCGGCACACAGCGCCTGCCGCACCGACCCCGACTTCACCGATCGCCACACCTGCACCGCCCGGCGCAAAGACAATCATGGGGACCACGGGCCATGACCGTCTCGCAGGGGGCAGCGGCAGTGACCTCATCGACGGATTGGCCGGGAACGACACCCTGTCCGGCGGTGCATGGTCCGATATCTTCGTAATCAGCCGGGCGAACGGATCCGACACCATCCTGGACTTCAATCCTGCGGAGGGCGACGTCCTGAAAGTCGGAAGCTACGGCTTTCTTTCCGCGGCTGGGGCGTTGGCCAACGGAGTGCAGAAGGGCACCGATGTCGTGCTGTGGCTCGGGGGCTCGGGGGCTCGGAGAATGTGACGCTGAAGAATGTTCTCCTTGTGAACCTGGCTCCCCAAAGCATCGCCTTGGGCAGAGCAGCGCTAATTCTCTGCGGCACCTCGGGCAAGGACTGGATGCAGCCGACCGCCGGTGCCGTTCAGCAGCTTTCCGGCGGCACGGGCGATGACACCTGCTATGTGAACGATCCGTCCACGCGCATCGTCGAACATGCGGGCGGGGGCACCGACATTGTCATGGCTTGGACGAACTGGACGCTCAAGGCCAACGTCGAGAACCTCATGGTCTCCAATACGACGGGTCAGCTTTACGCCCGCGGCAACGCCGGCGCGAACCGCATCACCGGCGGCGACGCTAGCAGCCAGTCCCTGAACGGCGAAGGGGGTAACGATACCCTGACCGGCGGCGCGGGCCGGGACCGCTTCACCATCGATGCAGGCGAAGGCAATGACGTGATCACCGACTTCACTGTCGGAGCAAGCGGGGACCTGCTGCGGCTTAACGGCTTCGGCTTTGGCAGCTTCGCGGATGTTATGGATGCGGCCCGCCAGTCCGGAACCAGCGCGGTGATCGATCTGGGCGGAGGGCAGAACCTGACGCTGGAAAACACCAGGCTGTCCGCTTTGACCGAGGCAAACGTGGCCGACTTCGCGCCCAAGGCTGCCGGCATGAAGCTGCTGTTCGGCGACGAGTTCGATAGCCTCGATCTGCGATCTCCCACCAACCCGGAGGGAACCTGGCGGCCGGAGTACTACTGGGACGACCGGACCCTGGACTCGAATGGTGAGAAGCAGCTCTATGTCGATCCTGCGTTCAAGAACCTTGGCCTGAATCCGTTCAAGATCCGTGATGGCGTCCTGTCAGTCACGGTCAGCGAGACGCCTGACGAATTACTGTCCCAGGTGAGTAACAAGCCCTGTCTTTCGGGCGCCCTCACCTCGGAGCAGAGCTTCTCGGTCCAGTATGGCTACTTCTAGATGCGCGCGGAGATGCCGGAAGGCAGCGGCTTGTGTCCCGCGTGGTGGCTTCTGCCCATTGACGGCAGCTGGCCGCCTGAACTTGACCTCTTCGAGGTGCTGTCGAAGGACAGCAATGTCCTGCGCACCACTGCCATGGCAACGCCAGCGGCAAGCATACAGCCGAAGGTCAGGGCACGCTGGTCACCGACATGCGGATCGACTACGTCCGCGTCTACGAGCGCCCGCTTGACCACGCGGTCAAGGTGCTGCCGCAGTCCTGGAAGTCCGACAGCTTCGACTTCGCCGATCTTGGTGCCGCTGGTGCCACCATCAAGTGGGACTACAAGAGCACCCTGGCGCCTGGCGAGGTAAAGGCGAAGCTCGGTGGCGACTGGTCACGCTGGCTGACCGGAAACGATCGCAACAATTACCTGGGCGGCATCAACGCCCAGTACAACGAGCTCGACGGAGGCCGCGGCAATGACGTGCTGTTCGGCGGCAGCGGTGTCGATACCTTCGTCATTCGCGACGGGATGGGCAATGACACGATCCTGGACCTGTCCAAAGACGACAAGATACAGCTCGACGGCTTCCACTTCCGCCATATCGAGGATGTCCGCGCCTGGGTCCGTGCTGCGCGACAAACAGGATGAGATTCCGCGTCAACCTGGATGAGACGCCGCGGTGGGCATGTGACGGAGGAGGGCGTAGCCCCGACCGGAGGCGCACGCCCACCGCAGCGGGCATTTTGCGTCTGT
>NZ_JACJFU010000078.1:0-4726 GCF_014164635.1 Paracoccus sp. MC1854
CGCGCGAACCTCACCTACATTCCCGACACCCGGCAACCGACGATCGCCGCGGCACTCCTGCCCCAGGTGGCGCCGGATGCCCTGCTGCTGTCCGACGGCGCGCCGCAATATCAGGCAATCGCCACCGCCGCCGGCCTGGGCTACTGGATGCTCGTTGGCGGGCGCAGGAGCTTCCGCACGCCGGCAACCTACCACCTGAACACCATCAACTCGCTCCACGCGAGGTGGAAGGAGTTTCTCAAGCCGTTCCGAGGTCCGGCGACCCGGAATCTCGACGGCTATGCCCGCTGGCTCATCGCCCGGCGGGAGGGATATCTCCCGGCATTCCGCAGGCTTCTCGCATGATCAGGAAATAGACCAACAGGCTTTGCTGACATACTCAAGTAGCCCCTTACCCCAACTGACACAATAAGACGGGAGGGGGCTTCATTACTTCATATCTATTATATTTAGCTATTTATTGATTATTTTTAATTACTTAATTTTTACTTCATATTACTTCATATCTCCCGTTCATCCTCTGGCACGATCCACAACATGGATTTCTTTCTCGTTCGACCCACATCGGCCCTTTCCAACACGCCCGAGTAATCATGTCTTTGATGAGGTCGTCGCGGTTGCCAGTGTAGTTTTGCAGCGCATCCAGCTTAACCATTCGCTCGGAAGCCCAGCCTTCCGCGTCCTTGTTCTTGGCAACGCAGGCCAGCACTTTCTCCCATGAATCCGGCTTCACGTTCTTGGTTTCGCTGCGGTCTGCCACTTCCGAAGTCGCCCCGAATGTGGCCAGCACGATCTGCCGGGCAAGGTCAACGTGCTTCGCCTCGCGTTGCAGATTATCTGGATTATCTGCCAGCGCAATCAGCCCAGAATATTTCTTCAGATACTCAACCACTTATCCCCAACTCTCCTGATTGCGGGCAGGCTGACCTTGAATGTGCTCATCCTCGACGTAATGCTCGAAAGCATCCATAAGAGCCAACGCTTCCGGCGTTGTCGTAATAATCCGGTCGGGCATACGCTGTCCCAGATACTCCGCCGTAGCCTCATGCTTAAACTTGGCGCATTGAGCCTGGTGGGGAGGGAACTGTCCCTGCATCAGTGACCGCTCTACCCGCTGCTTTCGCAGCGGTGGCATGTTAGGAAGCCACCATTTCCCAAAGCGGTTTAGCTGCCCGCTCTCGCTGTCCTTCGCACTGATGGCGTCAATGAACGCGCCGGGGGTCGAAGTCCAAAGGACTGTGGCGCGGGGCCTCTCGACAGTGGCAATGCGCTGGCTCTTGTCGCGGACTTTATGCTCGGTTAGCTTTCTGAAGCCCTGCCCGAATATCGACATTAGACCCTTGAGTAACTGTTGTTGATGACCGTTGGCCGTGCTGTTGATCGTCTTAAGATTAAGGCCAGCTTCATCTATTGCCAGCGCCACCACGCCTGAAGCCTGCGCTTCGGTCGGAATAGCCAAATGCTCGTGCGAGGCGGGTATGGAAGGAATGTTGTAAAGGAACTCGTCGCCACGACCGGCAGCTTCTAGAGCCAAGCAGATTGCGGTTCTGACGCCTTCCTTCCCTGATGCGGTCGGACCAATAACCAAGGCATAAATGCTAAGGCTGACAAGTTCGCCCGGATGAGGTTGCAAGACGTAAAGCGGCGAGGCCAAAGCGCTCATTGACAGAAGTCCGGCGGCGTGTGCGTAAACGTGGGTGTCCCGTTTCTCCGCGCGGCAAACTACGTTAGCGATAGCTCCGGCGAGGCGCGGTAGCCTTAGAGCCTCCGCACGGCTCTCCATAACGATGCAGTTCTTGCGCGACATGATACGCCGCCCGTTGACGCTGGCAGTTCCCTCCCACAGTCTGTGGCCATCTTCAGCGGTAGCATCCCCAAAGATCGGATTAGGTTTCCCGACGATCCGCTCAATGTCTTCGCGTAGCCTTCGGCTATCGCTATTGAAGCGATCCGCCCGCGTCGCCTCGGACGCGGCGACACACATGGCGAAGATTTCTTCGACCGAGTCCCCTGCTTCCTACCAAAAATAGGGCTGCGCAGGGGCACCGGGATGCCAGCCCCCGCCGATCACATGGCCGCGCTCTCCAAACTCGACCAAGTGAGGATAGCGCACATCAGCGTTCCCCGCCGTAACGGCTGCGGTCAGTTCCGGCACGGCGAAGCGCCCTCCGGGTGTGGAATAAGCGGGGGTCGATTGGCCGGGCGGCATTAACGCTATACTGTTTTTAAGATCGCCGCTCGCAATCGGAACCATCGCTTTTTGCATTGTTGCAATCTCTTCGGCGGATTTCATAAGCGCGGGCGCAACCGCCTTTCAGGCGGCTTGAGGAATCGCGTTCATCCTATTGTTACAAGGAAAGCTTCCATCAAATCCAGCGCCGCGATATTGCGGCCTTAGGGAATCCGCTGATCTGCCTTAATAGTGACGAAGCCGATGGAAATTCCGCGCACTGCACCAGCCTGAACCAGCGCGCGAACCTCACGGGCGCGGGGCAGATCGTTGATTAAAATACGACCCTTCAAATGCAGGCCATCCTCTTCTCCGGCAACTTCTCAAACCCCAACCGGGTCGTTGGGATCGTGGCCGAAAAGCGTGGGCAGCGGCAGTTTCGTGTTAGCGAATGCACCCTTGCGGATTACGTCGCCCAAACGATCAGGCGAACCGAACGGCCACGCCATCGCGGTTATCGCGCCAGTATCGTCAGTCAGCACTTTTGTTTCGATGATGCTGCGGTCCATTACGCGGTCCCCTGATCGGCTTGAGCATTCATGACGGCAATCCCCTGGTCGGCGCGGGCATTGTGGGCGTCCTACCCCCTTCCGTGGGCGCTGCATGGCTATCTCGGCAGGGCGGGGGCGCGCGGAACGCAGCGCGGTCCTACGCGAAGGCGTCAACCTGATCGCGCACCCATGGCGCGGCCCTCAGCAGCCGCAACACGGCTGCGTGGGTGAAGGGCACTGGCTGGCCCCCTTCGGTCGTGTCCAGCCCCAAGACGCAGGCTGCAAGGGCGTCCAAGCGGATGCGCTCCCGGTCAGCGGCAGCAACCCGGCCGGGCGCGTCGGCGGCCTCGGCAAGGGCATCGGCCATCGCCAGCCGGGCGCGGGCTTGCGTGGCGCTGTCAGGGCCGACGATGCGCAGGCGAATGCCGGTCGGTTCCCCTGTGACGGGATCATGCAGTTCAAAAATCCGGCCAACCTCCTGCGATTGGCTGAAAGCTTTGATTTCCTGCAATTGCATTATACGCTCTCCCTCAGATACGCGGGCACGAAGCCTTGGACGTGCAGGTGGTCAAAGCGAAGGTTGGTATAATCACCATCCAGAAAAACCGGCCTATTCTCGGTTCATTCGCGCGTGAACAAGAACCACGCAATATCTTCGGCCCACCAGTGATAACCCAGAATCCCGACTTTCACGCGACCTGCGCTTGTCAGATGACCGGCGGCGGTTCCGGCAATGACGTTCTGGCGATTCTTAGTTCATGTTAGTTCGCCGGTCAGGGGATCGTATTTCAGAATCCCCCTAAGCTCAGCCCATGGCAGGGGCGGATTGCGCAGTTTCTTAACGGCCCGTTTCATCGTCTTCCCCCTTTCCGGGCGGCGGGTTAGCATTGCCAGTTTGGATATTTGGATTGAAGAATTCGTCGCCGCCTTCTCGCGGGGGCAGGCCAAGCCATGACCGGCCTTCGTTCGGATTGATCGTGCGGCTTGCAATCAGCGAATTGATGACGGTCGCGCGGGTTGAAAGATCGGCGCGCGTCAGGTCGTCGCGGTCGAACCGGATAACGTGATTTCCGCCCTCATTGTCGTTGAATAGGGCACGGGCGCAATGCGCCTTCGATGCCAAGAAGCCACGGCTCTAAGGTGTAGGAAAGAAACTCGCGGCCTTTTTGCAGCCCTCGCTGCCAAGCCAGCGCGCTAACGCATCGTAGCCATACTCGAATTTGGGCGGTACGGTTGTCGGTCGCGGCGTCTTCGCCCACGCCTCAAGCCCGCTCGAAATTGTCGCCTCGACCTCTCCCGGTTCAAGCCCGGCGTCCAGCGCGGCACGAACTGTGGCTTCATCCATCCATCCGCCCGCCACTGCCTGCCCCAACCAGAAGGCTCGCCCGTTCAACGTGGTGTTCCGCTCGCCAGCTGCCGCTGTTGCCATCTTGCGCGCCACAGTCTCTATCTGGCGCTCCATACCCTTAGCCGTGATGGCAGGTCACTCTGCGCGCCGCTCCACATGGGTGCGAGCGTTCCTTGACGCTTCGTGGTTCTTCAACAGGTCAAGCAGCCAGCCGAGGGCGTCAGCGATGGACAGGCTGAACATGGGGTTCACCCACTCATAGGCGGACCCGTCCGGTTTTTTGGACGGCGGTGCGATGACCATCCCGCCGTTGCCCCTTATATCCACCCCGTGCCAATCTTGCCTTCAAAATTTCGGACGGCAAAATCCGGCATGTTGAAGTAATAATGAAGCCCGCCGAAAGGCGACTTGACAGAAACGGTTTGCGGCAAGTTACCATGTTCCGCTTCCTTTTCGCGCAAACATGCACTGCCGTCTTTTTCGTTCTTGCAATCAAGGTCGAGAACTGGTCCGCCCCCTGAAAGTGGTCCTCCCTGAAGCAGGCTTTCGAGCCGGATGGAGGCCGGCGGAATGTCGCGGAAGAAGCACGAACCCGAGGAGATCGTGGCCAGGCTCCGGCAGGTCGGCGTGTTGGTGTCGCGGGGCCGGTCGGTGGCC
>NZ_JACJFU010000079.1:0-4163 GCF_014164635.1 Paracoccus sp. MC1854
TCGCGCATCATCGACCTGAAGGGCCGCAAGACCCAGGCCCAGATCGCGCAGGAAGCCGGCTTCCCGAACGCAAGTTTCCTGGCGATGCTGAAGTCAGGCGCAAACAAGATCGCCCTCGACCGGGTGCTCGATCTGGCGCGGGCGCTCGACGTCGATCCCGCACATCTGATGCGGCTCGCCCTTGCCCAGTCCATCGGCGAGACGGCGTCGAAGGCGGTGCTGGAGGTGTTCGGCACGCCGGTCACGGCAAACGAGGTGCTCTGGCTTCACGAACTGCGGGAGGCCTCTGACAACGCCGATCCCCGACCCACCGCAAAGGGTCGCGCCGCGATCCGCGCCATCTTCGGGAAGTGATCACCATGTCCGCTGCACCGACGCATCCCGCGCGCCTTTCTCGCTGGCAGGACCTCACCGCGAATGAACGAGGCTGGATCGAGATGATCCGGGTGATCTCGGCCGGCTCGGATCCGGCTGTCGACCTCGAGAGCACCGCGGCACTCCGGCAGGCGCTGGATCGGAAGCGCAATTGACAGGGGCAGGAGGAGACGCAGCGATCGACCGTCTCCTCGTGACGTCGGGATCCATGGAGGTCGCGCCATTCCTCACCCGCGAGCTCGGAACACCAGCAGGAGGATGTCTGAACAGAACACGAGCCCTCGTGGAGCTCGAGATCGTCGCTATGACGATTACTATTCGAAGGTCTGGATGAAGGCCCGCGCTCTCGAGCGGGCGCTCGCCGCCGGCACCAATGACGGCGCTAGACGTGCTAAACCGGTCTGGCACGTCTAGCGCGTCTAGCACGTTACCGCAGCGGTGCCCCCTTCACAGCAGGTAATTAGATCGCCAAGCGACGATTCCCCTAGCTGCACCTATAAGCTAGTCGTCTGGAGAGCTCTGCCTTTTCGCTCGGGTCCCAGGCACGCAACTGACCTGGAGAAATGCCCATGACGAACGTCCATGCCCTGTCCATCCCTGCGCCACGTCCGCTTGTTGCCGACGCACGGCACGCCGCTCCCTATCCTACCCACCTCCTTGGTCCCCTGAGGGCGGCCGTCGAGGCGGCGCACCGGGAGACGCAGGCACCCATCGCGATTGCAGCTCAGAGTGCGCTGGCGGCGGCATCGCTTGCGGTGCAGGGGCACGCCAATGTGGAGACGCTGGGCGGCTACAGGCCCTTGTCGCTCTACTGCATCACCATCGCCGGCAGCGGTGAACGGAAGTCGACCGTGGACCGGTGCCTTGCGGGCAGCCTCGACGACTTCGACTGCACGGTATCCGATCCGACAGTGCACGGCTTGTTTCGCATCCTCTCCCGGACACCGTCCGCTGGTCTGCTTTCGGATGAGGCAGGTTCCTTCTTGGGTAGCTATGCGATGAAGCCTAGCCAGGCGCAGCAGACCTTTGGCACGTTCAACAGCCTGTGGGACGGCAAGCGGATCAGGCTGGCGCGGGCAAAGGAAGAGACAGTCCTGCATGGCCGCCGTATGGCACTGCATCTCATGATGCAGCCGGCCGTCGCCGAGAAGCTGATCGGCGATCCCATGGCCGAGGGGATCGGCTTCCTGCCGCGCTGCCTGATCGTAGAGCCCGAGTCGACGATCGGGACGCGTCGCATCACCACCTTTCCCGAGTCGCAGCCGCCGGCCGAGCGGTCGCGCGAGCGTCTTGTCGAGCTTCTGTCGAAGGAGCTTCCGATCCGCGAGCCAGAGACATTCGAACTCGCACCGCGCCGCTTGCCTCTCTCCATCGAAGCCCGTGAAGCGCTGGTCACAGCGGCTGACGAGATCGAGCGTGACCAGGCGCGCGGCAACAAGCTCGAGAGTGTTCGGGCCTTTGCCAGCAAGACCGCCGAGAACGCGTGCCGTATCGCCGGCGTGCTGGCCATGTGGCGCGATCCGAATGCGGACAAGGTTGAGGCGGAAGACATGGAAAGCGGCCTTGGGCTTGCGTCCTACTATCTAGACGAGGCGCAGCGCCTTATGGGTCGCTCTGCGTTGGATGCGGATCTCCGCATGGCCGACGAGCTGCGCATCTGGCTGCAGAGCCGCCCCAACAGGACCTTCCTCACCGCCGACGTTCAGCAGTGCGCGCCCCGGCGGGACATGCTCAAGCGGCCTGTCGCGGATCGTCTGCTGTCGACCCTCGAGGAGCACGGCTGGATCCGCC
Source organism: Paracoccus sp. MC1854 (assembly GCF_014164635.1). NCBI lineage: Bacteria > Pseudomonadati > Pseudomonadota > Alphaproteobacteria > Rhodobacterales > Paracoccaceae > Paracoccus > Paracoccus sp. MC1854. Next base: position 2,167 of record NZ_JACJFU010000079.1, read on the forward strand.
GCTTGCCTACAGGAGCCCTCGTTGACGGAGCTCCGCGCAAGGCAGCCTGGACACTGTGCTAGACGCAGAGCAAGCCGCTTGGTTTCTGCGTTGACGGCGCTGCCAGCAGGAACAGTGCGTGTCGAAGCGCATCCGCTTCTCTGCTTCAACGCCGAGGCCTTTCCTCGCACCTCGGAGCAGGCGAGCCCGCGCCCGCAGCAGAGCGCCGCTGAAAGCAACAATTCTGCTTCTCCATGCTACAGGTGTCGAGAGCGTGCGTAAAACTAGAACATGAAACACACGAGCGTCTCCCGTCCGGTCACCCTCGAAGACCTGCAGGCCATGCATCGCATGGCCGCGGCCCTTGTCATTGCCGATCCCGTCTATATTCCGATCTTCGAACGCATCGAGCGCGAGTTGGCTGCCCATGCCTCCAAGCAGGACAGCGTTGCCCGTGCGCGTGCAATCCTCGCGGGTCAGAAGGCCAGCGCCTGAACGATCCCCTGCAGGTGCTCGAGGGTGGCGCCCTTGCCATACCGTTTGCGGTCGAGCCTATGGCCGAAGAGATCCCGCCGAATCCGGTCATCGACCCCGGCTGCGATCATGCGGTCCTCGAAAGAGTGGCGCAGCGAATACATCGTGTGCTGAGGCGTCTCCGCCAGCCCGTTCTCGCGCAGATACTTGTTCACCGTCGCGGAGAGCCCGGGCTTGTCGCGATAACGCGGGAAGCCTCCGGGATGGGCGCGCATCGCCTCCAGCGACACGCCACAGAGCGGAATGACACGCCTGGCATGGGTCGTCTTCAACTGCCGGCCCTCGCCCTCTATCGAGATATGCGCCACCTCGTCTTCCAGCCGGATCCGGTCGGTCGTCAGGTTCGCAATCTCGCTCGGGCGCGCGCCGGTGTTGACCATCGCGAGCAGGATTGCCCGTGCCTCGCTGTTCAGACCGTCGAGCGCTCCCTTGGCGAGCAGCCTGTCCCGGATCCAGTCGGACGAGAACGGCGGCCGCTGCCCGGCCTCCCCCTCCTTGAAGGACAACCCGTCCAGGGGCAGCGTCAGTCCAAGCCGCTTCATCCTGTTGACGGTCTTCAGCACCTCTCCGAGATGGATCAGGTCCTTGTTGGCGGATCCCGGCCCTACGTCGCCCGCTTCGATGCGGTCCAGCCACCACGTCCGGAAGTCGAGCATGTCATCGGCCGAGATCTCCGAGAGCGCCTTGTCCCCGACCACGTCAATAAAGTTAGTCACCGCCTTGATCCGTGGGTTGCGCCAGCGCCGGAGCTGGTCGGGCGACTTGCCGAGCGTCTTCTCGCGGGCAAGTTGCCAGTAGGCATCCAAGGCCTTGGAGACGGTCAGCGCGGGCTCCTTCGCGCCGCCGAGGAGCGCCGCTGCCTCGATCATGTCCGGCCCATCCTCGCGCATGGGAACGGCCATCATGCGGTCGCGCAGTTCGGTCAGCGGCACTTGCGCCACCTTGTTCACCGGCAGGAACTGGAAGCCCCGTGCGGTCGCCAGATCGCGCGCAGCCTGAAAGCGCTCCCCCGCGTCGGTGGCGTCACCGGCAAGCTTTGCCTCCCACGCCTCGATCATCTCGGACCAGACGGCGTCCGCCTTCCGCTGCGCCAGACTGAAACTGTCAGTATGCAGAGCCACCCAGACGAACTTGCGAGGCGCGATCGCCCGGTAACGCGCAGGCACCCGCTTGTAGAGCGACAGCTTGCCTCGGCTGCCCCGTACCTTGATCGCCATGATGCATCACCTCCCGAGCAGGTGACTGTAGCGCATAATGTAATGCAAGATTGGGGTGCTCAGTATCTCATCCGCCTGTGTCAATGTAAAAACAACAGGTTAAACGCTGAGTCACAATGAGAACTGGCGGAGGGGAGAGGCCTGACGTCGAACCTTCTCTTGTGGATGCCGCCCTCATTTGCAAGGAATTTCTGAACCTTAGACATGTGATCGAGTGCGGACTCTTGTCAGGCCTGTTAGCGCGGCCTGATAGATGCCGCTGGCCGA
>NZ_JACJFU010000080.1:0-4028 GCF_014164635.1 Paracoccus sp. MC1854
GCAATGGCTCTGGACTTACAACAACGACCGCCCGAACATGGGCATCGGCGGCATCACACCCGCCCAGAAACTGAAAATGGCCGCATGAGTTCTACGAATGGACCCCGTTAGAAATGGGAGGATTACCCGGTCACCTCGATTTCGACGGCGCCACAAAGGCAACTTCCGTAATGCTTCGTGGTCATGATTCGTTCCTTGTTGTCACAAGTGGGTAAAGCCGGTCGTTCGTTCGCATGGCGCCGGTTTCACGGATCGGGACCGCAGGACTGCCATGATGGAGTTGTCATCGCCGTCCTGCATGGGCCGTCAGCGCCCATTCCTCGCAGAGACCCAAAGCGCAGAGGTCGGGTGCTAAAATCGCTGCGGCGATGCCATGCAGGACATGCGTCACTGCCGGCTGAACTTAGCAGCCTCATTGGCCGACAGCAAACCGGCCGAACCGGTGAGTGCGAGTGCCATGAGGGTTGCGGCAAGCAAAGGCTGACAAATGTCTGACATGTTTTTTCCTTCTTGATTGAGCGGTATGGTTGCACTTTGGCTTCACCAGGCGTCATGCACCGCTCATGCGGCCTTTCCGCGCGCCAACGCCTGAACATCCGCGGTGGTCAGGGGATTTCCCCCGATGGCCCAGTCGCCGCTGCGCACTTCCCGGATCCTGCACCAGGTGACACCGCGCATGCTTTCGCCTTCGATGGCGACCATGGCATCCGTCAAGTCGTGGATAATCTTCCGCTTCTGCTCCGCGGTGAAGACGTTTTCGATTACATGGACATCGATCAGCGGCATCAGACTTTCCTTCGATGTTGATGGGGTCGCGGGTTGAATCCGCGTGACTACCAGCCCTGCGAATACAGCTATGGAGGAGACGCGTTGATCCGAACGTGGTAGACTGCGTTGTATCCGGCGCCTTCAAACGTGTTTTTTGATGGGGCGATCGTGCGATGCCTATGGTCCTGCGCATGCACGTTCTAGGCGAGTTGCGGGTGCTGCACGGCGGGGAGCCGATCGTGCTGCCCCCTTCGAAGAAGACTCGCGCGCTTCTGGTCTACCTTGCGCTGACAGGGCGGCCGCATCGACGCGAGCGGCTGTGCGATATGTTCTGGGACCTGCCGGACGATCCGCGTGGCGCCCTGCGATGGGCGCTGAGCAAAATCCGCCCGCTCGTCAACGGGCCTGGGCAGACGCGGCTTGAGGCAGACCGCGAGCGCGTGTCGCTGAGCGTCAGGGCGGCCGAGGTCGATCTGCTGGATCTGCGTCAGACGCTTCGCCCAGATGCGGCCGATCCGCCCCTTGATCGGCTGCACGCGATGGCGGCTGCGCTGTCACTGCCGCTCCTCGACGGGCTTGATCTGCCACAGTTCGACGCCTACCAGGCTTGGCTGACGGCCGAGCGTGAAGAGGTGCTGCATCTGCGGCTGGCGGTGCTCGAACGTCTTACCCGGCATCGCGAGACCAGCGACGGGGCGGCGCTGAAATGGGTGCGTGACTGGCACGCCTCCGATCCTCTGTCTCCTGAGGCCGCGGGCATCCTGGTGCGCACGCTGAAGAAGATCGGGCGCAGTGCCGAAGCCGAGGCGGTGGTGCAGGACTACCAGCGGATGGCCATGGAAGCCGGCCTCGGATCGATCCCCGACCTGCTCGCGCAGAGGGCTCCGGAAGATGCCCCCCCGGCGGACAGCGTTCGCCGCCTGTTACAGCATCAGACAATCGGATTCTGCGAATCCGAAGATCGCGTACGGATCGCCTATGCCACCGTCGGAGAGGGGCCGCCGCTCGTCAAGGCGGCGAACTGGCTCAATCATCTTGAGCTCGACTGGTCGAGCCTGATCTGGGCTCGGACCTTCAAGGCGTTTGCCGCGCGGCACACCTTTATCCGCTATGACGAGCGCGGCAACGGCCTGTCAGACTGGGATGTGCCTGAGATCAGCTTCGAATGCTTCGTGCGCGATCTCGAGGCGATTATCGACGCACTCGGCCTCACGCGCTTTCCGCTCCTCGGCATGTCGCAAGGCTGTGCGGTGTCGATCGCTTATGCCGTGCGCCATCCCGAACGGGTGTCGGCGCTGGTGCTGATCGGGGGCTATGCCGCCGGCTGGCGGATCGGCGCCACCCCCGAAGAGCGCGAGCGGCGCGAGGCGGTGATGACACTGACCCGGCTGGGTTGGGGCAGGGACAACTCAGCTTATCGTCATATCTTCAGTCAGACCTTCATGCCCGATGGCACGCCCGAGGAACTGGCCTGGTTCGACGACTTTCAGCGTCAGACCACCTCACCTGAAAATGCAGTGCGCTTTCAGGAGGCGTTCGGTGATATCGATGTGCGCCATCTGCTGGGGCAGGTGCGTGCGCCGACGCTGGTGCTGCACGCGCGCCACGATGAGCGGATCACCCTGGCGCAAGGGCGCGAGCTCGCCATCGGCATTCCGGGTGCGCGTTTCGTGCCACTTGAGAGCCGCAGCCACATCATTCTCGGTCACGAGCCTGCATGGGACGTTTGCATGGACGAGATAGATCGATTCCTCGATATCCATAACCTTTGACAGCAAGTCAGACGTGGACACATGGCCACGGGTACCCGCCATGGAGAGTGTCCGATCTTCTGTGCATGACTGACTCGGTCCATGCTTCCTGAGAGGAGCAAGGACGATGACGAGTTGCTGAAGGGCTGCAAGCGGCCCGAGGATCTGCTCGGCGATGCCGGGCTGATGAAGTAACCGAAGGTTCGGCTGATGGAGCGGATGCTCGGGGCCGAACTGACCGCGCATCTGGGCTATGAGGCTGGAGCGGAACCGCCACCCAAACAGGCCAACCGCCGCAATGGCACCGCGACAAAGCGGGTGAAGGGCTCGGATGGCGAGGTGCCGCTGGCGGTGCCACGCGACCGGAACGGCAGCTTCGAGCCGGAGCTGGTGAAAAAAGGCCAGACCCGGATCGACAGGGTGGATGACAAGATCATCGGCCTTTACGCCGCCGGGCTTCCGGTTCGCGACATCCAGACGAGTCTCGAGGAGCTTTACGGACTTCGAAGGTCGCCGGACCTGATCAGCCGCGTCACCGATGCCGTGCTGGAGGAAGTCCGGGACTGGCAGCACCGGGCGCTGGACCGAATGTATCCGATCCGTCGTCGGGAAAACGGGGCTCCGCCCCCGTTTTCTGATCCTCCTCCATTATCGACGCCCCGCGGGTGAAGATCCGCGATGCCGACAGCCGGATGGTCAGGAATGAGCCATCAAGGCGCCATCGGTTCGAGCCCAATGACGAACGCGGTCTACATCGCCTTGGGCGTCACCCACGTGGGGGAGCGCGAGGTCCTCGGTCTCACGACCAAGGCCGCCTGATCATGACCTCAGGCCATCGCGGGAATTACACCACATTGACGGACGTGACCGGATTTCATGCATGTGGCTCGGCCGATCTGAGAGGTTCGCGCGAAGGCGACGGCCTTGATGAGCCGCTCGTGGCATGCTGCGTACGCTGGTGGTGTTGAAACCGGTTAGTGCCTGCCCCCACCGGCCTGCGCTACGCCATCTGCAGGACGGGGTTGAGCGACGGTGACGTGCTGCTGGTTACTCGATTGCCTCGCGGCTGAACTGGTCACCTCAAGGTGCTGCCTGCGGGGTGCGGATCAGAGCAGAAAGTCGCTCGCGTCCAGCTTGTGCACACCATCGAGGACGATGTTGAGCTGTCATATCCTATGTGATTATACGGCTGCTTTCTGAACAGTTCGGGTTTTTCGCGATGCCAAGCCTTGAGCGCGTCGATGGGCGTTCGACCCTTGAGGACAGGCTGGGGCAACTGGCCGTTGCAGAGGCGGACATGAGCCGCAGGATGGTCTGCTCCAGGTCTTCGCCGCTGTGGAAGCGGTGGCTCTGCAGGACATCCTCGATCCGGCCGTTGAACCGCTCCACCATGCCGTTGGTTTGCGGGTGCATCGGCGCCAGGGGGTGCTCGATGCCGAGATCGTCGCAGAGGCGGTCGAACTCATGATTGCCGGTAGGGGAGCGGCGGCGCAGCCCGAAGAGCCGGTC
>NZ_JACJFU010000081.1:0-4016 GCF_014164635.1 Paracoccus sp. MC1854
CTGTCGTTGGCTATGGAAGAGCACGGCGCCTCGACCTTCCGCAATGGCGCCCGGGTCTCGGGCGTGCTTCGCCATCCCGGCCGGCTCGGGCAAGAGGCGGTGGCCAACCTCAAGGCGGGCCTCGACGAGTTCCGCTCGGGGGGCGAGCAGGAAGGCCGGCACCTTATCCTCGAGGAAGGCATGGACTATGCCCGCATGGCGATGACCGCCGAGGACGCGCAATGGATCGAGAGCCGGAAGTTCACCCGCGCCGACATCGCCATGTTCTTCGGGGTGCCGCCGCACATGATCGGCGACACCGAGAAGTCGACGAGCTGGGGCACCGGCATCGAGCAGCAGTCGATCGGCTTTGTCGCCTACACGCTCGAGGATCACCTCACGACCTGGGAGGAGACCATCGCCCGCGATCTGATCGATCCCGCGCGGGGTGATCTCTACGCCCGCTTCAACCGGGCGGCACTGGTCAAGGGCGACATCAAGGCCCGCTGGGAGGCCTATGTGAAGGGGCTGCAATGGGGTGTCTGGAGCCCCAACGAGATCCGCACGCTGGAGGACGAGAACCCGCGTGCGGGCGGCGACGTCTACTACCCGCCGCCGAACATGACGGCACCACCGGCGGCGAACCAGGAGGGCGACGGACCGCCGCCGGAGACAGAGGAGCGAGAGCCATGACGCTGCGCAGCGCACCCCCGATCAGCCTGTCGCGCCCGCCGAGGGTGCAGGCGTATGAGCCCGACCCGGGCTTGTTGGACCGGTGGCAGGCAGGTCTCCGCACCACCGACGCCAGCGCCGCGAATGTCATCAGCATGCTCGACGTGATCGGCGCCGACGGATGGACCGGCGAAGGTGTGACCGCCAGGCACATCGCCGCGACCCTGCGGTCGATCACCGCCGACGAGATCACCGTCGATCTCAACAGCCCGGGCGGCGACTTCTTCGAGGGCGTGGCGATCTATAACCTGCTGCGCCAGGACCCGCGCAGGGTCACGGTCCGCATCCTCGGGCTCGCGGCCTCCGCCGCCTCGGTGATCGCCATGGCCGGGGACGAGGTGCAGATCGGCCGTGCCGGGTTCCTGATGGTCCACAATGCCTGGGTGGTCGCCGTCGGCAACCGCCACGACATGGCCGCGGCCGCCGAGACAATGGTGCCCTTCGATGCCGCCATGGCCGAGGTCTACGCCGCCAAGGCTGGCGTCGATCCCGCACAGGCCGGCGCGTGGATGGATGCCGAGACCTGGTTCACCGGAACGCAGGCCATCGACGCCGAGCTCGCGGACAGGTTCCTCGCGGCCGACGTCATCGAGACCGAGACCAGCGGCAGCGGTCCGAGCGCGCTCAAGCGCATCGACAGCCTGCTCGCGAAGCAGAACATTCCCCGGTCGGAACGCCGTGCGCTTCTGGCCGATCTCCGCGGCACGCCGGGCGCTGCCGCATCCGTCATGCCGCGCGCTGACGACGACTGGGCCGCGCTCGCGCGGTCCCTCCTCCAAACGCTCACCTGAGAGGAAATCCCATGACCATGATGTCCCACCCTGCGCTCACGCGCGGGATCGTCGCTGTGCGCGCTGACGCCAGTGGCGATCCGAAGCAGATCTTCGCCGAACTGCAGCGCAGCTTCGAGGCCTTCAAAGCCGAACACAGTGATCAGCTGGCCGCGCTCCGAAAGGGCCAGGAGGATGTGGTCCGGGCCGAAAAGGTTGACCGCATCAATGCGGCTGTGGGCGAACTGCAGGCGGCCATGGATGCGCAGGCCGCGCAGATCGCAGCCCTGCGCATCGGCGGCTCGGGTGGCGCGCCCGGTCCCGTCGACGCCGCCTACAGCGAGGCCTTCCGTGCCCACTTCCGCAAGGGCGAGGTGTCGGCCGCACTGAACAAGGGCGCTGACTCCGAGGGCGGCTACCTGGCGCCGCTCGAATGGGACCGCACCATCACCGACAAGCTGGTCGAAGTCTCGCCCATGCGCCAGATCGCCTCGGTCCAGACGATCTCGGGGGCAGGCTTCCGCAAGCTCTTCTCGGCCCAGGGCTTCGGCTCGGGCTGGGTCGGCGAAACCGCGCCGCGGCCGCAGACCAGCACGCCGCAGTTCGGGCATCTCGACTACACCCCGGGCGAGATCTACGCCAACCCGGGCGCCACCCAGCAGATGCTCGACGATGCCGCGATCAACCTCGAGCAGTGGATCGCCAGCGAGATTGAGGCGGAGTTCGCCTACCAGGAGGGCATCGCCTTTGTCGCGGGAGACGGGGTCAACAAGCCCTCGGGGGTCCTGACCTACGCGGAGGGCGCCTCGAAGGCGACAGCGCATCCCTGGGGCGCGATCCCGACCATCACCGCGGACAGTACGACCGCGATCACCGCCGACGAGCTGATCGACCTCGTCTATTCGCTCCCCGGTCAGGCGGCACAGAACGGGCGTATCGTCGCCAACCGCAACACGCTCGCCGGCATCCGCAAGCTCAAGGACGGCCAGGGCAACTACCTCTGGCAGCCCTCCTTCACCGAAGGTCAGCCGCAGAACGTGCTCGCTTATCCGGTGACCGAGATGGCGGCGATGCCCGATGTCGCGCCTGGGGCCATGCCGCTTGCCTTCGGCGACTTCCGCCGCGGCTATCTGATCGTCGACCGCACCGGCGTGCGCGTCCTGCGCGATCCCTTCACCAACAAGCCCTATGTCCATTTCTACACGACCAAGCGCGTGGGCGGCGGCCTGCTCAATCCCGAGATGCTGCGGGTCCTCAGGATGGCCGCAGCCTGATCCAATCAGCCCGGCCATGCACGCCGGGCGCCCACCCCCTGTCCGAATGGAGGCCATCATGGCTGCGAAGAAGACTGATGCCGGATTGAAAGCCGATGCGGCTGCGATCGAGAACGGCACCCACGGTGTCGCTGATCCTGCGCCGGCGGCAGCGCTGGAGGACGCCTCGGGCGCGATCATCGAACCCGCAATCACCGACGCCGTCGACGTGAGCCACGAGAGCGTCGACGCCAATCCGCGCGAGGGCACCACCGCTGCGCAGAATGCCATCGACTGGAACGACCCCAAGCGGGTGAGGCCTGATGAGGCCGACTTCACCGGACACGGTGTCGACCGGGCCGTCTACGGCAAGGTCGCGGACTGATGCGGCTGGTCCTCGTCGTCCCGCCCGCCGCGCAGCCGATCACCCTGACCGAGGTCAAGGCGCAGGCCCGCGTCACGCATGATGACGAGGATCTGCTGCTCCAGCATTACATCGACGCCGCCACCGCCTGGCTCGACGGCCCATCCGGCATCCTCGGTCGCTGCCTCGTCACCCAGACCTGGCGCGCGGAACTGGCCGCTGTCACCGGGCCGGTCCAGCTACCGTTTCCTGACAGCACTATCGACAGAGCCGTGTTCACCGATGCGGAAGGCGGCGAGCTGGCCTATGACGTCGTCCTGCACGACCAGCCTCCGCTGCTGCGGCCGAGCTCTGGTGCCGGCCGCCCCGCGGCGATCACCTTCACCGCAGGCTATGGCGCGCCGGCCGAAGTGCCCGCCGCCATCCGGCAGGCCATGCTGCTGCTGGTCACGCAATGGTACGAGCATCGGCAGATTACCGGCACCGGAAACGCATTGCCCTTCGCGGTCGAGGCGCTGCTCGCGCCGTATCGCAGGGTCCGGCTGTGAGAATGGCAGCGGGGCGGCTCAATCAGCGCGTTACCTTCCAGGGGCACGTCATGATCGAGACCGACATGGGTGGCGTCATCGAGGGTTGGGAGGATCGATTTACCCTCTGGGCTCATGTCCGCTATCTGCGCGGCTCTGAAGCCTATTGCGCGACAATCTTGATGAGACGCGCGCGTCAATCTGGATGAGCTTCTACGTCGCGGCGTCTGGCAGGGTATCAGCGTGATTGTCGCTGGCAAGGCCCTGCGGGCCGGGTGATTGACGCTCCGCGACAGACTGGGGCGTATTGTTGATTGTCGCGAATGCGGCCGGTCGTCCCCGTGTCCGCTTTGCCTCCATGGCGCTGCGCCGGCGATAGCTTTCGACATTC
>NZ_JACJFU010000082.1:0-3965 GCF_014164635.1 Paracoccus sp. MC1854
GCAGATCCTCGGGCCGCTTGCAGCCCTTCAGCAACTCGTCCAGCAGCTCGTTGGAAATCGTCATCGTCCTTGCTCCTCTCAGGAAGCATGGACCGGGTCAGTCATACACAGAAGATCAGACACTCTCCCCGCCGAAGGATTTGAAGCAGCGCATCTTTGCCTCGATGCGGCTGCGGGCGTGGTATCCGGTTCACCGTTTCCAGAACCCCCTGCCGTAGTGGCACGTGGCGCGCAGTCTTCCTTCCAAGGCCGCCCGTTCCTGCGGATCGGGATGATGGCGGTGGGCCGGCGCTCGCCGCTGCGCTCATGGCGCCCGGCGCCGATCAGGCCCTCAACGTCCGCCTCCATGAGCAGCTGCAAGACAGCTTCGGCAATCGCTCGCAAGAAGTCGCCCTGATCGTGCTTTGCCAGAAGCTCGGACAGGTCCATGCTTGGTCTTGGTCATCGGGGTCTCCGTGTGGTCCGGGGTTGGAGCGTCGAAACTCCACCTCGACCATACACCTCGATGGCCACCTCGGGTTACACCGGCAGCGCCAGCGAAATTACACCACCTGCGCGGACACTAACGCGCTTCGGATATCTTGGTCAAACGAATCTGAGCGGGCGTCAGCTTTCGAGGTTCCCTTTCCCGGTTCTCATTATCGCTGCTATAACCATGAAACTCATAGCTCGGGTGAAACACAAAACTTCCGCCTGAATATCCGCCCCGGCTCACTCTACACCCCCACCACCTTTATCACCTTATCCCCAAGGTGATTGATCACCTTCACCGCGATACGCTCGGACTTCGGACGCGGGAACGGCCGCGAGATGGTGCGCTTCAGGCTCTCCCCGGCGTCCTCGTCGATTTCGCCCTTCAGGGTGGCACGCAGCTGCTTGTAGGGCAGGTCAGCACCCGGAAAGTAGGCGTGGCGGACAAAGAAGTTCGCACCCGAGTAGTCGGTATCGATGAACCAGCAAGTGATGTCCTCGGCGTCGCTGCTTTCGACCTTGCCGGTCCGGGGATGGTAGATGTCGACACCCTTCGGCTCGACCCGCAGGCGGTCGCCCTCTTCCACCAGTTCGATATCGGGTTCCCCGAAGACGACGAACAGGTTGCCCCTCCGGCCTTCAGGCCGCCAGCCATGTGCAGGTCGGCGTTCATGCGGGCGTGCAGGATGCGGACGCGGCCGAGCTTGTGCAGTTCCTGCGCATGCGCCTCGAAGTTGAAGGCGGAGGCCAGCAGGATGTCGAAGCCGGCGTCGGCGGCCTCACGGGCGGCATCCACGAGGTCGGCACGACTGACGGTGCCGTATTTGGGGCCGATGAAGATGCCGGCACGGCGCGGGGTCTCGCCTTCCTGATAGCGGCCCTCGGCGGCGATCCCCTGACCGTCCCAGGGCGTCAGGCTGTCGAAGAGGATGCGATCAGCCTTGTCCTGCTGGTGGACGCCGGACTCCGCCAAGTTCTCGATGATGGCCTTGTATTAGTTCTCGGCCTCCTGCTCGAACGCACAGAGAGTCCCGGAGGGGGCGTCCACCTCGTCGATCAGCTCGCCATGCTCGTCTACGGCCTGGGTGCGGTAGGGCGACAGGCTTTCCACGGTGAACGGCCCGGCGACGCGGACGCGCTTACGGTCCTCATAGGGCGTGTCGTAGAGACATTCGTGGTCGGCACGGGCCGCGATGGAGGTGTCGATTTCCGACTGCCGGGCGATGCGGGCCTGCCAGAACGCCTCCAAGGCGGCGACGGCGGCAGCGGGCCACGGGGTGTCGGGCTGCGGCGGCAGGGTCGCTGCATCCCATGAGGCGCCATGCAAGGCATTGAGCCTCGCCAGCGCCGCTTCGGCATTACGCCTCTTGGCGGGCGTGAGGCTGTCCGAGATGGTGCGGGCGCGGGCGTGAAGGTCGCGCTGGTCCTTCGGCCAAGGGGTGCCGAGTTCGCGCGGGATTTCCCATTCCATGGAGCCGTTGGCGGGCGCCTCCTCGCCGCTGGGCAGGGTGACGGTGCCGGTCGAGGTGAAGTCGATCGCCTTGCCGGCGCGGCCGCCGGTGTCCATCGAGAAAGGGTCAGGCTGGCCGGCAAACGCGGCGTTCAGGGCGGGGCGGGCGGCTTCCACGCCGGGCTGCATCCGGTCCCAGATTACGTCGATCTCGGCGTTGTTGGCGATGGACTTAAGCGTGACGTGCGGCACGCGCTCATAGACGAAGCCGTGGCGAATGTCGTTGTGGGTGGCGTGGGTCACGGGGGCGGAGCGGGAGACCTCGGCTTCCTTGCGCGGTCCTTTGGGGCTGTCGGCGAGCAGATACCAAGGGTATTTCGCGACCATAATCTGGCCGCGCGCTAAGGCAAGCGCGACGCGGCTGGTGTCGATGGTGATCCATCGCCGGCCCCATTGCTCGGCAACATAGGCGGTGGTGCCCGAGCCACAGGTCTGCTCGGAGATGCCGTAGCGCTCGGCAACCATCCAAGCCCGCTCCGTGCTCGCCTGGATGGCGGCGCGGATCTTCGGTGTCGTGGTTGCCTGCTTGTGCAGAGAGATCAGCATGCCCGACTCCCGTCCCGAACCTCACCCACGATAAATCTTGCCATGAACAAGGCGGTCCGGCGACCGTCTATGTAACATCCGGGATGGAACAGATAGGTCCAGGCTGGTCGACTGGGGCGTGCTGCGCGATTGGCTCGAGACGGTGCGCCAGGCAACCGAGGACTCGGTTCTCGACATTGCCGCGTATCTTCAAAAGAAGCTCAGCAGGCGGTTCTTTCCGTCGCAGTGGGCGTGAGGCCGGAGGTCCGCATCGCGCCCCAGGCAGATTCCTACGCGCATCCAGACGCACAACGGTGTTTTCGGGTCATTGGTGATCAGGCAGAGCTGGAAGCGGCACCCGAGGCGCCCTGGGGGGAGTGGGCAGTCTTCCTGCACCCGGGGCAGCGCGAGTTCGTCGATCGAGACTTCAATGGTCCTGCCCGCGTCATCTGATCAGCAGGAACCGGGAAGACCGTCGTGGCGCTGCATCGGGCAGTGGGTCTCGCCTCGCAGGATCCGGAGGCCCGTGTCCTGCTGGCCACGTTCAATACAGGCCTTGCGCAGGGGTTGTCGGGCAAGCTCGACGGTCTGGCCACGGGCGGGACTGACGTGCGGGCCCGGATCACGGTCGATACGCTCGGCTCGGTCGCTAAGCGCTTGGCGGCCGACGTTCTGGGTTACGTTGCCATCGCCTCCGGATCCGAGGTCGAAGCGCTGCTCGATGAGACGGCTCGGACGACGAAAACCAGCGTCGACCAGGATTTTCTAAAGGACGAGTGGCGTCTCATAGTCGATGCTTGGGACGTGCGCGATGGCGATATCTACCGCGACCTGCCTCGGCTCGGGTGGAAGATCCGGATGGCAACATCGCGCCGGGACGAACTCTGGACGATATTCGAACGGGTGAGAAGGGCACTGCAAGCGCAGGAAAAGGAGACCGAGGCTGGGCTCATGCACCGCCTTTGTCACGAGATGACGCAGGCTCCCTTCACGCATGTCATCTTCGACGAAGCGCAGGACATCTCGGTGCCTGAACTTCACCTCCTCGCCGCGATAGCTGGAGATCGGCCCAATGGCCTGTTTTTCGCCGGCGACATCCGACAGCGCATTTTCCGGTCAGCTTTCCCATGGAAGGCTGCCGGGGTGGATGTGCAGGGCAGATCTCGAAGCCTGAAGGTGAACTATCGCACTTTCCATCAAAACCGGACCAAGTCGGATCTTCTGTTGCCGCCGCGCCTGCTGGAGGCAGACGGTGGCGAGGACAGTAGGCTGGGCGTCTCTTCTATCTTCCACGGACCGCTACCGAGGATCCAGATATTTGACAGCCCGGCCGGTAATCCTCCCATTTCTAACGGGGTCCATTCGTAGAACTCATGCGGCCATTTTCAGTTTCTGGGCGGGTGTGATGCCGCCGATGCCCATGTTCGGGCGGTCGTTGTTGTAAGTCCAGAGCCATTGC
>NZ_JACJFU010000007.1:0-175502 GCF_014164635.1 Paracoccus sp. MC1854
GTGGTCTTGCCGGCCCCGTTGGGGCCGATCAGCGCGTGGATGCGGGCATGGTGGACGTCGAGGTTCACGTTGTTGACGGCCGTGAACCCCGAGAAGTCCTTGCCGAGGCCGCGGGCGGTAAGCACCACCCGCGGTTCGTCGTCGTTCAGGACTTCTGTCATCCGGTGACCAGCGGGCAGCCGGATTCGGCCGGGTCCATGTAGGCTTCCGCACCGGGGATGGTGGCCCGGACGTGGTAATAGTCCCACTCGCCCTGGCTTTCTTCCGGCGTCTTCACCTGCATCAGGAAGACATCGTTCATCAGCCGGCCGTTCGGGGCCACGGTGGCGTTGCGGGCGAAGGCGTCGTTGATCGTCATCCCCTTCAACTGCTCGGAAACCTTGGCGCTGTCGTCGCTGCCCGCAGCCTCGACCGCCTTCAGATAGGACAGCACCGTCGAGTAGGTGGCGGCATGGACCATCGTCGGCATCCCGCCGGTCCGTTCCTTGAAGCGGTTCCCGAACTCGCGCGATTCGTCGTCGCGGTCCCAGTAGAAGGTTTCGGTCAGATACAGGCCCTGCGCCGCCTGCAGCCCCAGGCCGTGAACGTCCGAGATCATCAGCAGCAGACCGGCGAGGTTCTGGCCTGCCTGGGTCAGCCCGAATTCGGCCGCCTGCTTGATGGCGTTCTGGGTATCCGTCCCGGCGCTGGCGAGACCCACTACCTTGGAACCGGATGCCTGTGCCTGCAGCAGGAAGGCCGAGTAGTCGGTCGAGTTCAGCGGATGGCGGACCGCGCCCAGCACCTGGCCGCCCGCGGCCTCGACGGTCCTGGTGGTGTTTTCCTCAAGCGAGTAGCCGAAGGCATAGTCGGCCGTCAGGAAGAACCACGAGTCTCCGCCCTGCGCCACGACCGCGCCGCCGGTGCCCACCGCCAGCGCATGGGTGTCATAGGCCCAGTGGAAGCTGTAGGGGGTGCAGGCCTTGCCGGTCAGTTCGGTCGTGCCGCCGCCGGTGATCATCGTGACCTTGTTCTTCTCGGCCGCGACTGCCTGGACGGCCAGTGCCACCGAGGATGTCGTCAGGTCCATGATCGCATCGACCTGGTCGGTGTCGAACCACTGGCGCGCGATGGACGAGCCGACATCGGCCTTGTTCTGGTGGTCGGCGCCGACGATCTCGACCGGGGCGCCCAGCACGGTGCCGCCGAAATCCTCGACCGCCATCCGCGCGGCCTCGACCGAGCCGACGCCGCCCACGCCCGAATAGGGGCCGGACTGGTCGTTCAGGATACCGATCTTCACCTTGCCGTCGGTGAGTTCCTGCGCCGTGGCCGTGCCAGCCACAAGCGCCGCCGTGGCGGCGGTGATGTATAGAAACTTCATGTAGTCCTCCCTGTCATTCTTATCCGGACGCGGGTCCGGGGGTGACGGCGCCTTGCGTGACGCCGGTCACTGTTCCACTGCGGATGATTGCCGCAGTCCTTTGTCTTCGCAAGACTTTTGGATGGCATTTTCTGCATTTGCACAGGTCCTGGAAGCGCGCCTGCGGGGTTCTGCCGCGGCCGTCCTTACTGCACCATCGGGCAGCCCGACTGCGCCGGGTCCAGATAGGCCTGTTCGCCCGGAATCGTCGCCTTGATCTCGTAATAATCCCACTCGCCCGTGCTTTCGGCGGGGGTCTTCACTTCCATCAGGTAGACATCCGAGATCATCCGCCCGTTCGGCCCGACCCGCCCGTTTTCGGCAAAAGCGTCGCTGACCGGCAGTTCGCGCATCTTGGCGGCGACGGCCTCGGTTTCGTCCGTTCCCGCGGCCTCGATGGCCTTGAGGTAATGCAGAACGCCCGAATAGGTGCCGGCCTGGATCATGTTGGGCATCTTGCCGGTGCGTTCCTTGAAGCGGTTGGAAAACTCGCGGCTGGCCTCGGTGCGGTCCCAGTAGAAGCTTTCGGTCAACGTCAGCCCCTGTGCGGTTTCCAGCCCCAGTCCGTGGACCTCGGCCAGTGTGAACAGCAGCCCGGCCATGCGCTGGCCGCCCTGCACGATCCCGAACTCGGCCGCCTGCTTGATGGCGTTCTGGGTATCCATCCCGGCATTCGCCAGCCCCACCACCTTCGCGCCCGAGCTTTGCGCCTGCAGCAGGAAGGAGGAAAAGTCGGTCGCCGCCAGCGGATGCCGGACCGAGCCCACCACGGTGCCGCCCTTTTCGGTGACGATGGCGCCGGTATTTTCTTCCAGCGAATAGCCAAAGGCATAGTCGGCGGTTAGGAAGAACCAGCTGTCGCCGCCATCCTCGACCAGCGCGCCGCCGGTGCCCACGGCCAGCGCATGGGTGTCATAGGCCCAGTGAAAGCCGTAAGGAGAGCACGCCTTGCCGGTCAGGTCGGCGGTGGCCGCGCCGGTCACGAGGTCGATCTTCTTCTTCTCGGCGCTCAGCGCCTGCACGGCCAGCGCCACAGACGAGGTGGTCAGCTCCATGATCGAATCGACCTGCTCGGTGTCGTACCACTGCCGCGCGATGTTGCTGGCGATGTCGGCCTTGTTCTGGTGGTCGGCGCTGACGATCTCGATCGGCGCCCCCAGGACGGTGCCGCCCATCTCCTCGACCGCCATGCGCGCGGCCTCGACCGAGCCGAGGCCGCCGAAATCCGCATAAACCCCCGACTGGTCGTTCAGGATGCCGATCCTGACCTTGCCATCCGAGACCTCGGCGAAGGCGGGCGCGCCGAGAAGGGCCGCCACCGCGACCGACGTGAAAAACCGTGCCATCAATTTCCTCCCTGTGGGTGTCTTGCGCCGCAATCGCGGCACAGCCCCTTTCCTCCGCCGCGCAGACTGACCAAAGCGCAGGTGCCTGACAAGCGCCGCGATGGGGCATGGCCCGAGATGCCGTAACGTCGCATGATGGCCCGCCATTCCATCCGCGGAACCAGCGCACCCTTGCGGCGCTATACCTTCGGACGCCCCTTGGGGGCATGAGGGTCCGCGGGCGCCGGCCCCGGATTGCGGGACATGAGGAAAGGGCCACCCGATGGTCAGGACGATGCTTTCGGCGGCGCTTGCCGCCACGCTGCTTGCCACGCCCGTGCAGGCGCAGGACGTGGGCGAGATCGTGGGCGGGATCGCGCGCCAGTATCTGCAGCAGGAACAGGACCGTGCCGCATTCGCGCAGACGCAGAGCGCGAACACGCTGTCGGCCTACCAGTCCTACCTGCGGCAGTTCCCGAGCGGGATGTATGCCCAGCAGGCGCGCGAGCGGGTGCAGCGTCTGGGCGGCGCAGTGGCGCCCCTGAGCAATCAGGCGGGCTCGGGCGTGACAACGGGCACCCAGGCGGGTTCGGGGACGACCACAGGCACCCAGGCCGAGGTGGCCGGGGCTGCGCTGACCGCAGATCAGCGTGTCGCGGTGCAGCGCCGCCTGAATGCGCTGGGCTACAACACCAATGGCCTCGACGGCAATTTCGGTCCCGGCACCCGCCGTGCCATCTCGCTGTGGCAGCGCGACCGCGACTATACCCAGACCGGGACTCTGACCCAGGCGCAGGCCAGCGAGATCCTGCGCGGGCAGGCGCCAGCGGCCTCTGAGGGCACGGGCGGCAGCGCCGCCGCCAGCGGTCCGGCGCAGGACGAGGCGGGTCTGGGCCTCAGCCGCCAGCAACGCGCCGAGGTGCAGGCCGGGCTGACGCGGCGCGGCTTCGACACGCGGGGCGTGGACGGCGTCTTCGGGCGCGGCACCCGCAACGCCATCGCGGCCTGGCAGCGGGCGAACGACCTGTCCGCCACGGGCTACCTGACCGCCGCGCAGGTCGAGCGGCTGACTGCCCGCTGATCCACAAAAAAGGCCGCCCTGCCGGGGCGGCCTTCGTGATTGGGACTGCGCCTCGTCATCCTGCCAGATCGCCGCTGATCAGGTAGTCGGGCAGGTTCTGGAAGGCGACGGGCCGCAGGAAGCGGCGGATCGAGAGTGTGCCGACCGAGGTCGCGCCGAAGTTGGTCGAGGCGGGATAAGGCCCGCCGTGGACCATCGCGTCGGCGACCTCGACCCCGGTGGGGTAGCCGTTCGCCAGCACCCGCCCGGCCTTCTGGGCGAGGATCGGCAGCAAGCGGCGGGCAAGGTCTGCGTCCTCGGGGTCGGTGTGCAGCGTCGCGGTCAACTGGCCGGGGAAGCCGCGGGCGATGCGTTCCATGTCCTCGGGCGAGCTTGCGCGGACAACCAGCCCGAGGGGCCCGAAGACCTCCTCGGCCAGGTCGTTCTCGCCGAGGAAGGCGTCCGCCGTCGTCTCGTAGAGGTTGGGCGAGGCGCTGCGCTCGGCGCTGTCGGTGGTCAGCACCGGCTTGACCGCGTTGGACTTGCCCATGCGGTCCACGCCCTCGCGGTAGGCCTGTGCGATGCCGGGGGTCAGCATGGTTTGAGGTGCTGTCTGCTCAAGCGCGGCGCGGGCCGAGGCGATCAGGCGGTCGGCATCAGGGCTGTCCAGCATCACGGCGATGCCGGGGTTGGTGCAGAACTGGCCCGCGCCCATGGTCAGGGAACCTGCCCAATTCGTCCCGATCTCCTCGCCGCGTGCGGCGGCGGCTGCAGGTAGGACAAACATCGGGTTGACCGAGCCGAGTTCGCCGAAGAAGGGGATCGGCTCGGGACGGGCGGCGCAGAGGTCGAACAGGGCGCGGCCGCCCTGCAGCGAGCCGGTGAAGCCCACGGCCTTGATGCGCGGGTCCGTCACCAGCGCCTCGCCGACCTTGCGGTTGCCGCCCTGGATGAGGGAGAAGACGCCCTTCGGCATCCCGGTCTTCTCGATCGCGGCCAGCACGGCCCCGGCCACGATCTCGCCGGTGCCGGGATGGGCGGAATGGCCCTTGACCACGACCGGGCAGCCCGCCGCCAGCGCCGCCGCCGTGTCGCCGCCCGCGGTCGAGAAGGCCAGCGGGAAGTTCGAGGCGCCGAAGACCGCGACCGGGCCGACGGGCAACTGGATCATCCGCAGTTCGGGCCGGGCCGCGGGCTTGCGGTCGGGCAGGGCCGCGTCATGGCGGCGGTCGAGGTAGTCGCCCTTGCGGATGTGATCCGCGAACAGCCGCAACTGGCCGGTCGTGCGCCCGCGCTCGCCTTGCAGGCGGGCCTCGGGCAGACCGGATTCCTGGGTGCCGATCTCGGTGATGGCCTCGGCGCGGGCCTCGATCTCGTCGGCGATGGCGTCGAGGAAGCGCGCCCGCTCCTCGCGAGAGGTCGCCGCATAGGCATCGAAGGCCCCGGCCGCCGCCTCGCAGGCGCGGGCGACGAGTTCGGGGGTGCCGACGGCGAACTCATGCGCCGGACCGTGCGCGGGGTTGGACGTGAAGGTTTCCGTTCCGCCGACCCATTCGCCCGCGACCAGATGCTTGCCGTGAGGGGTGAAGCCTGACATTCCCTGATCCTTTCGCTGGTGCGCCGGCAGATGCAGCGCGAGAGCGCCCTGTGCCGGCAGATGGGCCGGTCATCCCCCGTCGGCGCCCTGGCTGCAAGGGTCAAGGGGAAGTGAAGGCGCGGCTTTGATGGCAGAGGTCGGCAGGAAGCGGCAGACGAGGCCGCCCTGCATCGGCTCTCGACCGGCAGACAACATCGGGTTCCTCGCTGGCCGGGAGGCTTCATTTGCAGGGCTGCATCCGGCGGGCCTGTTGGTTAAGGCAAACTCGGTCAAGATGGTGGCGAGTCGCCCGAAGATGGGTATTTGGGCCAGAAAGAAGCCTTGGAGGCGGGGCGAACCGATCGCTCGGGATTGCAGGGGCGACGGTCACAAAGTTTGTTCCGGGAGGCAGGCCATTCTGCCTGCAGTGCCGGACGGGCCGGGAGCGAAGTCGGCCGCGACGAGGGGCGGGTCGCCCGATGGGGTGGCCGGGCCAGAAGGGAACATGAAGGGGACTGCCGAAGCAGGTGTTCAAGACTGTTCCGCGGGAATGGTGCGGATGCCGAAGAAGGCCACCGACGCCTTGCCCGCATTCCCCGGCAATGATCCCGCCTAGATGCCGCGCATCAGGCTGGGCACCTCGGCAGGCAGTTCGCGGGCCATGAAGCCCATGGGACCCAGACGCTCGGCCAGCCGCCGCCCGGCCTCGCCATGCAGCCAGACGCCCCAGCAGGCGGCCTCATAGGCAGGCAGGCCGCGGGCGCAGAGCCCGGCGATGATGCCGGTCAGCACGTCGCCCGAGCCGCCCGTGGCCAGCCCCACGCCACCCCCGCCATAGGCCGCGACCTCTCCGTCCGGGCTGGCGATCAGGGTCGTGGCGCCCTTCATCACGATGACCGCCTTCAACCGGGTGGACCATTCCACCGCGATCTCGTCGCGCCGCGCCTCGATCTCGACCGCTTCCAGCCCGGTCAGTTGCGCCATCTCGCCCACATGGGGCGTCAGGATCGCGCCGCCCGCCAGCACCTCGACCTGAGCCAGCCGCGCGGCGGCCGCCCCCACGCAGGCGGCGTCGATCAGCACCGGCCCTGCGTCCGCCGCAGGCAGCAGCGCGTCCATCATTGCCAGCGCGGCCGAGGGCGAAGCCATCGCCGGACCCAGCACTAGGCAGCCGCAGCCGTCCAGCCGTTCGGCCAGCGGTGCGGCATCGGCGATCTCGCCGTCCTCGTCATGGGGCAGGGCGAAGATGCCCGCCTCGGGCATGGCGATGCCGGTGGGGATCGCCAGCGGCTCGGGCAGGCCCATCTGGACCTTGCCCGCGCCCGCGCGGAAGGCCGCCAGCGCTGTCAGGATCAGCCCGCCCGGCACCCGCAGCGAGCCGCCGACCAGCATTACCCGGCCGCGGCTGTTCTTGTCGGTGTCCTCGGGGTGGACAGGCAGGGGATGGCGGCGCAGCCAGGCCGCGTCGAGGATCGAGGACGCCTCGCTCATCCCCGGTTCCCCACGATGGCGTCGGGTTCGCGGGTGACGGGGGTGTCCTCGGCCTCCATCGGGGCGGTGACGTTGTAGCGCACCAGTTTCAGCCCGCCATCGGTGCCTTCGGCACCCGCTTCCCAGCAGTATTCGGTGATCGAGCAGTTGGCGACATCCGCCTGCCGGTCGATGTCGAGGATCTGCTGTTCCGTCATCCCCTCGATGACGTAGCGCAGGCAGAGGACGACGACCTGGTGGGCCACGATCATCACCCGGCAGCCGCCGTGGTGCAGGGCCACCGTGTCCAGCAGCGCCCGCAGGCGGAAGATCACGTCGCACCAGCTTTCACCCCCCGGGGGGCGGTGGTAGAACTTGCCGATCATCGCCCGCAACTCGGCCTGCTGGGGGAACTCGGCGCGGATGCCCTTGCCGGTCAGCCCGTCGAGGATGCCGAATTCTTTTTCCCGCAGGCGCTCGTCCAGATGGATGCGGGTGTCCGCCGGGCAGCCGCCAGCGTCCCGGAAGATGCGGGCGGTTTCCATCGCCCGCAGGTAGGGCGAGGCCAGGACCACGTTTGGCCGCCCGTCTTCCTTCCCCTGCGAGAACCAGTGGCCGAGCGCGCGGGCTTGCTGTTCGCCCAAGGCGGAGAGCGGCACGTCCACGTCGCGCCCGGTCAGGTCGATCCGGGCCATGCCCTGCTGATAGGCGAAGTCCCGGGCGACATTGCCCGCGCTTTCCCCGTGCCGCACGATCCACAGCCGCTCGGGCCATCTTGGCGTCATGATCCGTCTCCCGTCCGTTTGCAGCGACAACACGCGGCGGGGCTGTCCGGTTGCCGCATCGCCCCTTTGGAGGCCGGAGTGTTTCCGTCGATCTCTGGGGCACTCGGGCCGCCGGTCCGGGGGGACGGGCCTTGCCCGCACCGCAATGCCCGCCAATGGCCCGGCCTTTCGGACGGCGCCCCTCTGGCCAGCCGGCGCCCTGCAACCCGGACCTCCTCGCGCCCTTCCCGTGCGCCGGATCGTGATCGAGAGCGGCATGACCGCCATCCTCCGTTCCGCCCTTGCGCCCTGATGCTGATGGCGACGCCCGCCCTGGCCGAGACTCTGACCATGTCCTCGTGGCTGCCGCCCGGCCACCCGGTGCGGGTCAACGCGATCCTGCCCTGGGCGAAGGATGTCGAGGCGGCGACCGGGGGCCGGGACAGGATCGTGGTGCCGGGCAAGCCTCTCGGCACCCCGCAGGCGTATTTCGACCTGGCCGCGACGGCATCGCCCATGGCCAGAACCCGTCGTCCGAGGGCGACCGCTTCGCCGGGGCGATGGTCGGGCCGTTCAGCCGCATGGGCGACGACGCGGTGGCAATCTGGCAGGTCTATACGGGCCAACTCGACCCCCATGCGGAACATGCGGTCACGCATCTGCCGGGACTGTGGATGCATGGGCCAAGGCTGATCCACACCGGAAAGGTCAGAATCGGGACGCCCACGGATTTCGCCGGCCTCAAGCTGAGCGTCTCCGTCGGCAATGTCCGCGACCTGCTGGAGGCTCTGTGCGCGACGCCCCTGTTCATGCCGGCCCCCGTTATCTACGAGAAGCTGTCGCGTGGGGTCATCGACGGCGGCGCCTTCGGCTACGATTCGGTGACCGCATTCAACCTGACCAACCATGTCCGCTACGCCATGCGGGTGCCGGGGCATGGTAATGAACGAGGACCGCTGGGCCGCGATTTCCGAGGAAGACCGCGCCGCCATCGAGGCGCGGTCCGGCGAGGCGCTGGCCCGCCGCAAGGACGAGGCCTGGAGCGCCGCCGACGCCGCCACGATCGATCGGATGACCTTGGCCGGGATCGAGATCCACGATGCCTCGGACCCATCGCCGCCAGGGTGGACGAGATCGCCGGGCGGCTGGAATCCGAATGGATCGCGCGCATCGGCGCTGGGCATGACGCGGGCGCGGCGCTGGCCGACTACCCCGCGCAGACAGCCGCCGCCCAATGAGCCTGACGGGTGAGGCGCCCCGCGCCGCGATCATGCCCGCACCGCCCGCCTCGGTGGGCGGCTGCTGGCCGCGACGGGGGCAGGTCTCGGGCTGATGGTGGTCGTGACCGGCATCGACGTGGTCGGGCGCCACATGTTCAACCGCGCCATCGCCACCGGCATGATCTTCAGCATTATCATCGGGGCCGAGATCTTCGGCGAATTCGTGACGGTGGCCGGAGTGACGCAGGGAGTGTCGGCCCTGATCGCCGGCCGCGGGCCTTGGACGGCGATGCTGTGCATCGTGGTGATCTACCTGCTGCTCGGCTGCGTGCCGGAATACCTGTCGATAATGCTGCTGAGGGTGCCGGTGTCCTTCCCGGTCGTCGCCGGCATGGACTGCGGGACCGAGGCGCTCGGCTCGCAGGAGGCGACCCTGATCTGGTTCGCGGTCGTCGTTGTCGTGACCATGGAAATTGGGCTCATCATCCCCCGGGGGCCGGGATGAACGTCTTTTTTTGGGTTCGGTGGTGCGGGACGTGCCGCTGGCGACGATTTTCCGGGGGATATTTCCTTCTGGGACGCCGACATGCTGCGGCTGGCGCTGATCGTCGAGGCCCCGGAATCTCGCTGAGGCTGGTGACCCAGGGCTGCATGACGCCCCGCCCCCCTGCTTCACTCGGCCCGGCGCAGCGCCGGCAGGCCCACGCCCGTCGCATCGAAGCCGCCGTCCACGGCCAGCGTCTGCCCGGTGACGAAGCTCGCGTTCTCAGAGCATAAGAAGACGATGCCTTCCGCGATTTCGCGCGCCTCGCCATAGCGGTTCAGCGGGATCGCGTCATAATAGGCAGCGATGATCTCGGGCGCATGGACCGCCATCGCCAGCTTGGTGCGGACCGGACCGGGGGCAATGCAGTTCACGCGGATGCCCATCTCGCCCAGTTCGGCGGCATATTGCTTTGTCAGGTGGATGACGGCGGCCTTCGAGGTGCCATAGGCCACCCGCAGCGTGGACGCCCGCAGCCCCGAGATCGAGGCGATATTGACGATCGCGCCCTTCGTCTCCGCCAGCGCCGGGGTCAGCGCCTGGGTGCAGAGGAACACGCCGTCGAGGTTCGTGGCCATCACCTCGCGCCACTGCGCGAAGCTGACCGTCTCGGCGCGGGCGAACAGCGCCACGCCCGCGTTGTTCACCAGCGCGTCGATGCGGCCGAAGTGCGACAGCGCCTGCTCGCGCATCTGCTCGACCTGTTCGGGGATGGACACGTCGGCCACGATGGGATGAACCCCCTGCAGCGTGCCCGAGGCAGCGGCCAGTTCGTCCCCGTCGCGGTCCACCATCGCGACCTGCCAGCCGCCTTCGAGGAAAAGCTCGGTCGTGGCAAGGCCGATGCCGCGGGCGGCGCCGGTGACGAGGGCTACTTTGGTGGTCATGGTCTGTCCTTGAAAGGTTCGATCAGAAGTTCCAGCGTCACGCCCACGGGATTCGCCCCGCGCGCGAGGACGCCGTGAGAGATGGCGCCATCGATATCGACGACATCGATGGGCAGATGGGCGCGGCCGTTTTCCAGCCGCGCGCCCGCAAAGCGCAGCTCGGTTGCAAGGCAATCGACGCGGGTGCCGTTCTGGAACAGGATATGGTCGATGCTGCCGAGGCCGTGGACACGGGCCGCGCTCCAGCCTGCTCCGGCGCAAAGGCCTTCGACGGCGGTGACGACATCCTCGCCCGGCGCAATGCGGGCGATCAGGCCGGGGGCGTCGGGCAGGCCGCCGGAAATCTGGAACAAGGTGAAGTTCGTTTCCGCATCGGGGCGCGAGTCGAACCATGCGTCCCGCGCGCCGATGCCGGTCACTGCCGTTTCCTCGGCCACCACGCTGTCGAAGGGCAGCAGATGCCCCATCGCCTTGCCCTCAGACGTGGTCCACAGCCCGTGACAATGCAGAAACGCCGCGCCGTCGCGCCGGCCGACGCTTGCCGTTGCAGCCTCGATCCACACCCGACCTTCCGGTGCGAAGGTGGTCGAATACCATGCCGCATGAGAGGCATCGCTGGATAGCGCAGGCAGCACGTAGCGCATCGGATCGCAACTCACGCCCTCAAGAAAGACCACGCCCCCCGGGCAACCCGCCCTGGCAAAGAGCCGCGCGACCCCGGCCATCACCGTCTCGCCCGCCTGCAGCACTCCTGCGACGGGCACCAGCCGCGTCTTTGCCGCCTGCAGCCGCTCGGCCGCGCGCGGCCCCGGATGGATCATGCGCGCGTCCTTCGTCTCTTCGGACGGTTCCAAATCTCCCGGACTGGCGAGCGCCCGGGAAACGATCCGGTGGACCGTTTCCGGCGAGTCAGAGGTGGAGCCCGAGGGAGG
This sequence comes from Paracoccus sp. MC1854, assembly GCF_014164635.1. Lineage (NCBI taxonomy): Bacteria > Pseudomonadati > Pseudomonadota > Alphaproteobacteria > Rhodobacterales > Paracoccaceae > Paracoccus > Paracoccus sp. MC1854. The sequence continues at coordinate 11,181 of NZ_JACJFU010000007.1, forward strand.
CAGCGCCCCGGTCGCAGCATCCGACGTCATGCCGATGCTTCCCCGGTCAGCCCTTGCCGCTCCAGTTCCTCGCGGATCATCTTCTTGGTGATCTTGCCGTAAGCCGACTTCGGCAGCGCCTCCCACATCACAAAGCGACGCGGCATCTTGTAGCGGGACAGCTTGCCGTTCAGATGCGCGGCCAGTTCCTCGGGCGTGACCTGTGCCCCCTCGCGCGGGACGCAGACGGCCCAGCCGACCTCGCCCCAGAGGGGGTCGGGCATCCCCAGCACGGCGACCTCGCTGATGACGGGGTGCGTCAGGATCTTCTCCTCGACCTCACGCGGATAGACGTTCGAGCCGCCCGAGATGAACATGTCCGACTGCCGGCCGGTGATGTAGAAGAACCCGCGCTCGTCCATGTGGCCCAGATCGCCGGTTCGGAACCAGCCGTTTCGGAAGGATTCCGCGTTAGCCTTGGGGTTATTCCAGTAGCCCGCAAAGACGGCGGGGCCGATCACGCAAAGCTCGCCGGTCTCCCCGGGCGCGAGTTCATTGCCATGGTCGTCCTGCACCTGCACCTCGACTCCCGTGCGGGCAAAGCCGCAGGTGCCGGTCAGGCCGTCGTCGGTTGCGCTGTGCAGATACGTCGGCAGGACGGTGATCGCGCCCGTGACCTCGCCCAGCCCGAAATACTGGACCAGCACGGGGCCTAGCACCTCCAGCGCGCGCTTCTGGTCCTCGCGATACATCGGCGCGCCCGCGTAGATGACATAGCGCAGCGAGGAGAGGTCGGCCTGCGCCGTCGCCGGATGCTCGACGATCAGCTTGAGGATCGTCGGCACGGTGAAGATGGTCGAGACGCGCCATTCCGCGATCAGCGCGCAGACGGTGTCCACGTCGAACCTCTCGGACGGCATCAGCACCGTCTTCACCCCGCGCGCGACCTGCGTCAACTGGTGGACGCCCGCGCCATGCGACAGCGGCGCCACCACCAGCGAGGCATCGGCGGGCGTCAGCCCCGGCATCAGGTCCGCAAGGTGGTTCGTGACGACAAAAGCCATCTGCCCGTGGGTCAGGACGGATGCCTTGGGTCGCCCCGTGGTGCCCGAGGTGAAGAAGAACCAGCAGGGATCGTCGCGGTCCACCACCGCCACCTGCGGGCGCTGGCCCATGTAGTCCTCGGTCAGCGCCTCCAGCGAGGTGCCGAAAGCCGCGCCGCCGATCGTCAGCTTGAAGCCCAGATCGCCGCAGGCCGCCGCGTGGTCGGGAAAGGCGGCGTTGCAGATCAGCCCGGTCGCGCCCGAGGCCTGCACCTGATACGCCACCTCGTCGGGCGTCTGGCGGAAGTTCGCGGGCACCCAGACGCCGCCCGCGCGCCAGACGGCGAACATGGCCTGCATCATCTCGGGGCAGTTCTGCGACTGGCAAAGGACGCGGTCGCCTTTCTTCAGCCCCAGCCGGTCCTGCAACGCGGCGGCCAGCGCGTCGGTGCGGGCCTCGAACTCGACCCAGGTCCAGCGGCGCTCGCCCATGACCAGCGCGATCTCGTCGGGCAGACGGCGGGCGGACTGGGTGAGGAAGCCCGCGAGGTTCATCACCCGCGTGGACATCGGCAGGGCGGTCGCCGCAGCGGCTCCGGGCAGGGTCGCGTCGTTCATTTCACCCTTTCGAGGATCGAGCAGTAGTTGGCGACCGCCGCACCCCCCATGTTGAAGACTCCGGCGAGCTTGGCGCCCGGCACCTGCATCCCGCCCGCTTCCCCTGTCAGTTGCAGGCAGGCCATGACGTGCTGCGAAACGCCCGTGGCCCCGATGGGATGGCCGCGCGACTTGAGCCCGCCCGAAGGGTTCACCGGCAGCGCGCCGTCCATCCGAGTGGTGCCGTTGCGCACGACCTTCCAGCCCTCGCCCGGCGCGGCGAGACCCATCGCCTCGTATTCGATCATCTCGGCGATGGTGAAGCAGTCGTGGGTTTCCACGAGGTCGAGGTCCATGATGCCGACCCCCGCCTGATCCAGCGCATCCGCCCATGCGCGGTGCGCGCCCTCGAAGGCGATGGGATCGCGGCGGGACAGCGCCAGCACGTCGCCCGCCTGCGCGCGCGCGCGGAAACGGATGGCGCGGGACAGGGTCTCGGCCATCTCGACATCCGCCAGCACGATGGCCGCCGCGCCGTCCGAGATCAGCGAGCAATCCGTGCGCCGCAGCGGCCCTGCCACGCGCGGGTTCTTGTCGGACGGCGTGTTGCAGAACTCGACGGAAAAATCCTTCTGCATATGGGCAAAAGGGTTGCCGGTGCCATTCTCGTGGTTCTTGGCGGCGATCATCGCCAGTTCCTCGGACCGGTCGCCATGGCGCTGGAAATAGGTGTTGGCGATCTGGCCGAAGACGCCCGCGAAGCCGCCTTCGACATCCGCCTCCTCGGGGACGTAGCTGGCGGCCAGCAGGATGTCGCCGACCTCCGAGACCGGGGTCGCGGTCATCTTCTCGGCCCCGATCACCAGCGCCACCCGGCCCCGCCCAGAGGCGATGAAGTCGGCGGCGGCATAAAGCGCGGCCGAGCCGGTCGCGCAGGCGTTTTCCGTCCGCATGAAGGGCACGCCCGCCAGTTCCGGCGTGCCCATCGCCACCAGCGCGCCCTGAAAATCCTGCCGCGAGAAGCCGTTGTTCCAGACGCCGACGAAGATTCCGTCGAGTTGGTCGGCCGTCACCCCTGCGTGGGCGAGCGCGGGACCCGCGACCTCGGCCATCAGGGCGGTGGTGTCGGGGGCCTCGGACTTGCCGAAGCGGGTATGGGCCCAGCCCACGATCAGCGGCTCGGTCATGGTCTATCCTCTCGCGGTGCGTAGTGGTGGCGGCGCGGGTGTCGCGCCGGGGGTGAGGGGGCGGGCCAGCCGCGCCTCGATCAGCGCGGTCTCGGTCCGCAGCAGGCGGACGAGTTCCGGTTGCCGCGCCGCGCCCATGCGGGACTCGACGGCGGCGATGGTCAGCGCGGCGGCAGGGCGACCGTCGGGCCACAGGACCGGGACAGCCACGCCCCAGCTTCCCGGCACGACCCGGCCGGGGTTCAGCGCAAAGCCCCGTTCCCGCGCCAGCGCCACATCGGCGGGCAGATGCCTTGCGGCCTCGCCCATCCGGGCGGCGGTCGCGGGGACGATGCGGTCCAGTGTGGCCACCGCTTCCTCGGGCGGCAGGGCGGCCAGCAGGGCGAGCCCGCCCGCGCCCACGCCCGCCGGATTCCGGTCGCCCGCCAGCAGGGCATGGGTGCGGATCGGATAGGCTCCTTCCTCGCGCATCAGGCAAAGGACCTCGTCGCCCTGCGCCACCAGCAGAAAGGCGCTGTCGCCGCTGTCCCGCGCAAGGCGGGCCACGCAGTCGGCGGCCTGTTCGGTCATGTTATGCCGCCGACCCGCGTGCAGGCCCAGAAGGAACGCGCCCGCACCCAGATGATAGGCCCGCGTGCCCGTGTCCTGTTCGACCAGATCAGCGCCCATCAGCGAGATCAGCAGCCGCCGGGCGGTGGGCTTGGCCACCCCCGCCGCCTGCGCCAGTTCCGACAGGGGCGCGCCCTCAGACGGGGCACGGCCCACGGCGGCCAGCAGCGCAAGCGCCCGGTCCACGGCCTGCGCCCCGCCCGGAAGGGCGGGGGAGGCTGCGGAAAGTGGCGCCTGCGCCACCATGTCAGGCCAGCGGCCTTCCGACTGAGCGTTCCAGGATCGCCCAGGCCTCGTCGCCGAACTTGCCCTTCCATTCGGCGTAGAAGCCGGCCTCGCGCAGCTTCTGCTCGAAGGGCGCGGGATCGACGTCGTTGAAGGTCATGCCCGTGGCTTCCAGGTCATCGCGCAAGGACTGGTTCAGTGCCATCACGTCCTGCCGCTGCGCCATGCCCGCGTCGTTGAGGTTCCTCGACACGATCGCCTGCAGGTCCTCGGGCAGCGCGGACCAGGCGCGGCGGTTGCCCAGCATCCAGAAGCCGTCCCACATGTGGTTGGTCATGGAACAGTAATCCTGCACCTCGTTCAGCTTCGAGGTCGAGATGATCGCCAGCGGGTTTTCCTGCCCGTCCACGATCCCCGTCTGCAGCGCCGAATAGGTTTCGGCGAAGTTGATGGATGCCGGCGCCGCCCCGAAAGCCGTGAACATTGAGGTCCAGAGCGGCGAGACGGGCACCCGGATCTTCATCCCCTCGAAATCGGCGGGCGTCGTGATCGGCCCGCGCGAGGAGGTGGTCTGGCGGAAGCCGTTGTCCCAGATCTTCTCCTGCACGATCAGCCCGCCCGCCTCGATCTGGGCGCGGGCATAGGCGCCAAGCTCGCCGTCCATGGCGGCCCAGACGGCATCGTAGTTCGGGAAGGCAAAGCCGATGCCGCTGATGGCGGCGTTCGGGATCAGGGTGGAGAGGATCAGGGGCGAGAGCAGGAAGAACTCGACCCCGCCCGAGCGCAACTGCCCCAGCACGTCGGTGTCCGCGCCAAGCTGGTTCGAGGGGAAGACCTGGATGTCCACGCGACCGCTTGATTCCTCCAGGATCCTCGCCACGGCCTCGGCCGCGCGGACGTTGGTCGGGTGGGTCATCGGCTGGTTGTTGGCCAGCTTGTAGGTGAACTCGGCAGCCCGAGCGGCACCGGGCCGGACGAAGGGCGCGGCAAGGCCGAGGGCTGCAGCCCCCATCAGCAGGGTGCGGCGGTTGGTTTTCACGGGTTTGTCTCCTCCCAGAGATCAGCTTCAGATGAAGGCGGTGGAAATCGCGGGCACGGCGGCGATGACGCCAAGGCCCACCAGCAGCGCGACGAGGTAAGGCCAGATGCGGCCCATCACGGCGTCGGGCGAGATATTGGCGATCTTGCAGGCGATGTAGAAACCGATGCCGATGGGCGGCGCCATCAGGCCGATGTTCATCGCGGTCACGATCACCATGGAATAATGAATGTCGTTCACGCCCAAGGTGCGGGCCAGCGGGAACATGATCGGCGCCAGCAGAACGATGGCGGGCAGCCCTTCCAGCACGCAGCCGAGGATCAGGAAGATCACGATGGACGCAAGCATGAAGATCACCGGACCCCCCGGAAGGTCGGTCATCATCGCCGTCAGGTCACGGGCAAAGCCCGACTGCGTCAGCGCCCAGGACATGGCCGAGGCGGTGCCGAGGATCAGCAGGATCGCCCCCGACATGGCGACGGTTTCGACCAGCATCGGCACGATCCGGCGGCGCGGGATGCCGCCGTAAAGGACGACGCCGATCAGGAAGGCATAGACGACCGCGATGGCCGAGACCTCGGTCGCGGTGGCGATGCCGCCGCCGACGAGGCTGCGGATCAGGAAGGGCAGCACCAGTGCCGGGGCCGCGATCAGCAGGGTGCGGCCGATGATGCCGGGACGGGCGCGGCGGACGCCGGCCATGTCCTCGTCCCGCGCCTTCCAGCGGGCCAGCAGCGCGAGGACCAGCAGCAGCACCATGGCGATGACGAAGCCCGCCTTGAACAGCCCGGCGATCGAGACTCCGGCGGCCGACCCCAGCACGATCAGCACGATGGACGGAGGCACCGTGTCGGCCATCGCGGCACCCGTGGCCAGCAGCGCCGTCATCTCGGCCGGCGAATGGCCGCGGCGGCGCATTTCCGGGAACAGCGCCGGGGCGACGGTCGCCATGTCCGACACCTTGGACCCGGAAATCCCCGAAACAAGGAACATCGAGCCGAGCAGCACATAGCTCATCCCCGCCTTCACATGGCCCAGAAGCGAGGCGAGGAAGTTCACGATGGCCCGCCCCATCCCGGTTTCATCGAGGATGCAGCCCAGCAGCACGAAGATCGGCACCGACAAAAGAATCAGCGAGGACATTCCTTCGTCGATCCGGCCCATCATCACGAAGACCGGCGCATGGCTGGCGAATGTCAGGTAGGCGAGCGTGCCCGTGGCGAAGCAGAAGGCGATGGGCACCCCGATCGCCAGCAGCGCCGCCACGACCAGCCCGAGGAAGATCGGCAGGTTCCAGTTGCCGATGGCGGCAAGGCTCGGCCGGGCGACCCACAGCAGCCCGACGATGGCCCCGACCAGCAGCAGCGAGGATGTGATCGCGCCCCAGTTCCGGGTGCGGACCGTGGCAAGGACCATCAGCAGCGCCATCAGCCCGATGCCCGCAGGCAGGGCCGAGGCCCGCCACGACATCGGCAGCCCCAGCGCGGGCGAGGTGACGAAGGATTCTTCATAGGCATAGCTGACCGCCTCGGGCAGCAGCCGCAGCAGCAGGATGCAGGTGACGACCAGCCCCGCGACCTCGACCCAGGACCGGATGCGCCGGGGGATCATCGGCAGGAAGATGGTCAGCCGCAGATGCTCGTGCCGGTCCACGGCGATGGCCGCGCCCAGCATCGCCATCCAGATGAAGGCCAGCGAGGCGAGTTCGTCCCCCCAGATCAGCGGATGGTGCAGGACATAGCGGAAGACGACATTGGCCAGCACCGTGACCATCATCACCGCCAGAAGGGCGGCGGCGGCAAGCTCGACCGGACGCATCCAGGGTTCGGCCTTCTTCGGCGCGGCCAACGTCTCGATGCCGCCAAGAGCCACCTCGGCGCCGGGCTGTTCGGCCAGCTCCATCCCGTCTCCTCCGTCCTGACCGCGTTCCGAATGGCGGAGTGCCGCCTGTCGTTTCATTCGCGCGCGCCTATGAATACGACCCTTGGGTTTCATCGCAACCGGCAATCTGTCCGATCGTGAAAGGTCCGCCATATGAAACAGGCTTGGCGATCTTTGCGCGCCTTGGCGCTGACGCCACGTCCTCTCCCGCCACCTCCGCCCCTGCGTATAATCGGGGACGGCGGGACAAGGGGCTGAGGATGACCGAGATCAAGAGCGCCACGGCGCTGGTGACAGGGGGCGCATCGGGGATTGGGCTTCTGGTCACGCGGCGGATGTTCGCTGCGGGCGCGGCGCGGGTGGCCTTGTGGGACATCGACGCGGCGGCGCTGGACCGCGCCGTGGCCGGGTTCCACGCCGAAGGGCTCGACGTCACAGGCACCCGCCTGGACCTGTCCCGGCCGGATGAGATTGCAGCGGCAGTGGCCGAGGCCGAGGCGCAGGGCCTTGCCCCTGACATCCTGCTGAACAACGCAGGCATCGTCTTGGGCAAGCCCTTCGCCGTCCATACGGAGGCCGACATCCGCCGCACGATGGAGGTCAACGCCATCGCGCCGATGCTGGTCGCCCGAGCCTTCCTGCCCGGGATGGTCGCGCGAGGGCGGGGACACATCGTCAACATCGCCTCGGCCGCGGGGATGCTGTCGAACCCGAACATGTCAGTCTATTGCGCCAGCAAATGGGCGCTGATCGGCTGGTCGGATTCGCTGCGGCTGGAAATGCAGGCAGGCCGGACCGGGGTCCGCGTGACCACCGTCACCCCCACCTACATCGACACCGGGATGTTCGCGGGCGCGAAGCTGCGCCTGATCCCCGTCCTGCGCCCCGAGGCCGTGGCCGACGCCATCCTCCGCGCCATCCGCCGCGACCGGATCTTCCTGCGGTTGCCGGGGCTGGTGAACTTTCTGCCCTTCCTCAAGGGGATCATGCCGGTGCGCGCCTTTGACGCGCTGGCTGGACGGCTCTTCGGCATCTACGGCTCGATGGACCGCTTCCGGGGGCGCGAATGACCCTGACCGAGATCTTCGAACGCCAGCGCGCCGGCTTCGCCGCCGACCCGCGCCCCAACCTGAATACGCGACGGCAGGCTTTGGCTCGGCTGGCCTCGGCAGTCCGCGCGCATGAACCGGCGCTGATCGCGGCGGTGGATGCGGATTTCGGCGGCCGCCCGGCGGCGGAAACGCGGCTGCTGGAACTGCTGCCGCTTTACGACGCGATCGCCCACGCCCGCCGCCACCTGCGCGGCTGGATGCGGCGCAGGCGGGTTCCGGGCTCGCGCTTCCTGTGGCCGGCGCGGGCCTTCCACGAATACCAGCCGCTTGGGGTGGTGGGTGTGATCGGGGCCTGGAACTATCCTGTGCTGCTGACGCTCGGGCCGGCGGTAGACGCGATCGCCGCGGGAAACCGGGTGCTGGTCAAGCCCTCGGAAATCGCCCCCCGCGCGGCCGAGGCACTAGCGGCGTTGGTGGCCGATGCCTTTCCGCCCGAGCAGGTGGCAGTCGTCACGGGGGATGCCGGTCTGGCGCAGGCCATGACGCGGCTGCCGCTGGATCACCTCGTCTTCACCGGTTCGACCCGCGTAGGGCGCGAGGTGATGCAGGCCGCGGCCGACAACCTGACCCCGGTCACGCTGGAACTGGGCGGCAAGTCGCCCGCGATCCTGCACGACAGCGCCGATCTGAGCCGCGCGGTGCCGCGCCTGATGGCGGGCAAGCTGCTGAACGCGGGACAGACCTGCGTTGCGCCGGATCATGCGCTGGTCCCGCCCGCCCGTATGGCCGAGTTCGAGGCGCAGGCCCGCCGCGCCGTCACCGCCATGTTCCCCAACGGACTGAACGGCGATTACGCGCGGATCATCTCGGACCGGCACCTGGCGCGGCTGCAGGGCCTTGTTGCCGAGGCGCGGGAAGGCGGAGCGCGGGTGGTGGAACTGGCCCCCGTGCCGCCCGGCGCGAACGGCCGCATCATGCCGCCCACGCTGGTCTTCGACGCGCCCGAGAACATCGGCCTGATGCGCGAGGAAATCTTCGGCCCCGTCCTGCCGGTCATCCCTGCGGCCACACTGGAGGAGGCGCTGGACCATGTGAACGCCCGCCCAAGGCCTCTGGCGCTCTACTATTTCGACGACGACCGCGCCAGGCAGGATCTGGTGCTGGCCCGCAGCATGTCGGGCGGCGTCACCCTGAACGACTGCATGTTCCACGTGGGCCAGCAGAACCTGCCCTTCGGCGGCGTGGGGGACAGCGGCATGGGCGCCTATCACGGCTTTGATGGCTTCGCGCGCTTTTCCAAGAATCGTCCGGTGATGGCGCAGGCGCGATGGGCGGGGACGGCGCTGGCCCGTCCGCCCTGGGCCGCGCGCAGGCGGCTGATCGGGGCGATGCTGGCAATCGCGCGGCGCGGCGCCTCTCGCTAGCGTTCCGCCTCGTCCAGCAGCCCGCCGACCCAGCGGGTGGCGAGCCAGGTGGCAGGCACCGCCAGCGGCACCGCGACGATCAGCGTGGCGATGGGCGAGAGGTTCGGCCAGCCGACCGAGGCCGCGATCAGCCCCAGCATGAACAGGTTGATCGCCACCGCACCCCAGACGAAGGGCGACAGGATCAGCCCCAGCCGCAGCAGGTTCCTTTTAGTGGCTGGTTCCATCCGAGAAGGTGATCTTGTTCCAGACATTGTATTTCCCCGAGGGCTTGCGCATCGGCAGCCGCCGCACCTCCTCCAGCGTCTTGGCATCATAGACGACGACCGCCCCGTCATCCTCCCAGATCGAGACCAGCGCGTATTTGCCATCCTTCGTGAACTCGGTATGCGCCACGGTCTTGCCGGGGGCGGGGTTCACGGTCTTGACGATTTCCAGCGTCTCTTTGTCGATGATATGGACCTCGTCCTTGTGGGGACCGAAGAACACGTCCGCCCAGACGTAAGGCGAGGTCTCGTGGCTGCGCAGGAAGAAGCCGGGGCCGTTGGTCTCGATCTGCTTCACCAGCGTCCAGTCGGTCATGTCGATCACCGACAAGACGCCTTCGTTCAGGTGCGGCGTGGCCATGACCTTGTGGCCCTCGCGGTCCCAGGTGATGCCCGATCCCAGATGCGGCATCCCCGGCAGCGGCAATTCGGCCACCTTGCCGCCGCTGGTCAGGTTGATGACCACGCCCTTGGTGCCCTCGCGGTTGGTGCCGATCAGGTTCTTGTAGCCGGGGTCGAAGAAGAAATCGTCCAGCGGCTCCTCCGTGCGGATGCGGCGGCGGGCGAACAGCCCCTCCTGCGCGCCGAAGGCCTCGATCGCGTCCTTTTCGTAGGTATGCACATAGCCGTCGTAATAGGGTCCGGCCTCGGGGTCGGTTGCCACCTCCCAGATCTCGGGCGCGTCCTTCAGCGCAAGGATGAAGCTTTTCCGTTCGGGCGCCTGATAGACCGCGCTGACCCGGCTGGGGGTGCCGTCGCGGGCCGCCACATCGATCACGCGCACCGGTTCCAGCGTCTCGGTAGACAGGATCGTCAGTGTCTGCGGCAGGTAGTTGGCGACGGCGAGCCACTGGCCGTCATGGCTCATGGCGATGTTGCGGCTGTTCAGGCCCGCGCGGACGCGGCCCACCTCTTTCAGCGACCAGATGTCGTATTTCTCGACCCAGCCGTCGCGCGACATGACAAAGACATAGCGCCCGTCGGGCGAGAACTTCGGTCCCCCATGCACCGCATAGGGCGTGCCGAAGCGGTCCAGCACGTCAAAGGTGTCGCCGTCCAGCACGCTGACGTGATGGTCCCCCGTCTCGACTACCAGCGTGATGTTCATGGGATCGGCGGTGAAGACCGGCTTCTCGGCGGGGGTGTAGTCCGAGGCCATCTCGCGGCTCGCCTCGATGTCGGCGACGGTCCAGCTTGGGGTTTCGGCCAGAGGGGACTTGATGAACTCGACCAGCGCGGCGATGCGCTCGGGCGACAGCTCGTCGGCGAAGCCCTCCATCTGGGTCGAGGGGCGACCGTGGGCGATCACCTCGTCAATGCCGCGCACGCGCTTCAGCGTGTCGGGGATCAGCGCGGGGCCGGTGCCGCCCAGCCGGTTCTCGGCATGGCAGGACGCGCAATGCTCGGCATAATCCGCCGCCGCATCGGCCCAGGCCGCCAGCGGGGCCAGCGCCAAGGCTGCTGCACAGAGGATGTCTTTCGGCCCCAAATATCCCCGCCGGAGGCGTCTTTCAGAAGAAACGATGCGCGGGGTCATGGCTTTTTCCACGGAAGGGCGTCACGGTCAGCCGTTCGAGGTCGTCCTCGACCCCGATCTCGGCATTGGACATGTAGCAGGCCGGGTCCTCGGCCCAGGGGTCGCCGGTCAGTTGCAGGGCGCGGATGCGGGTGTTGCCGCCGCAGACGTCCTTGAAGGCGCAGGCGCCGCAGCGCCCCTTCAGCGGGCGCGGGCGGGTCCGCAGCGTGGCCAGCATCGGATCGTCCCCCGTCCACCATTCGGTGAACGGCTTTTCCTTGACCGAGCCGATCGTGTAGTCCGACCAGTAGGTGTCGGGATGGACCTTGCCCTGTGGGTCGATGTTGGCGACGCCCAGCCCCGAGGAGTTCCCGCCCCAAGCCACCAGATGCTCGCGGACATGGGCCACAGTGGCGGCATCGAAGTTGCGTTCGGCCCAGCGCATGAACCACACGGCGTCGGCGTCGTTGTTGCCCGTCACGATCTCCAGCGGGCGGCCATTGGACACCGCGTCCCAGCCGTGCTCGATCAGCAGGTCCATCGCGCGGCGGGTATGGGCGTGTTCCTGATCCTCGCCCCGGTGCTTGTCGCCGCGGCCGGCATAGACGAGGTGCGACAGGTAGAACTTGTCCACGCCTTCGGATTCGCACAGGTCGAGCATCTGCGGCAACTGGTCGCCGTTGTCCTTGGTGATGGTGAAGCGCAGCCCGACCTTGACGCCCCTCGCCTTGCAGGCGCGCACGCCCGCCAAGGCATTGGCGAAGGCGCCCTCGACGCCCCGGAACCAGTCGTTCGTGGCCCCGATCCCGTCGAGGCTGATCCCCACGTAGTCGAAGCCCAGCGCCGCCACGCGGTCGGCCACGTCCGGCTCTCCCAGCTTCGTGCCGTTGGTGGACAGCGACAGGTGGCGGAAGTCCAACTCACGCGCCCGTTCGGCCAGTTCCCAGAAGTCGAAGCGGCTGAGCGGCTCGCCGCCCGACAGGATCAGGGCGGGGATGCGGAAGGCCGACAGGTCGTCCAGCACGCCCAGCGCCTGCTCATGGGTCAGCTCGCCCGGAAAGACGTGGTCCGAGGACACGGTATAGCAATGCCGGCACTTGAGGTTGCAGGTCCGGGTCAGGTTCCAGATCACCACCGGCTTGACCGATCCGGGCGTGCCGCGACGCCGGACAGGGGACGGCTCGACAAGCTGGTGCATATACTGGGTCAGGCGGAACATGGGCGGCCCCTTTCATTCATCGCGCAGGCGCAGCCCGGTCTTCTTCAGGATGCGGGTCGAATAGAGGATATCGTGGCCCCGGCAAGTGTCACCAAGGATGGCGGACACTTCGCCGCGCTTGGCCTCGACTTCCTCGCGGCTGCTGCCGTGTAGCATGGCGAACAGGTTGTAGGGCCAGTCTGGCAGGGCGCGGGGGCGCTGGTAGCAATGAGTGACGAAAGGCAACGCCCCGATCCGGGCGCCGAGTTCGCTGATGCGGTCGTCGGCCACGTCCCAGACGCTCATCCCGTTGGCGGTCATGCCCAGCGCATAATGGTTCGGGGCGACAGCGATGCGGCGGATGATGCCCCGGTCCTGCATCGCGGACAGGAGGGCGATCACCTCGGTCTCGGTCAGCCCCACGGCTTCCGCGACCGCGGCGTAAGGCTCGGCCACCAGCGGCAGCCCGGCTTGCGTCGCCCGGATGAGTTGGCGGTCGATGGCGTCGAGCGGGGTCATGCCTGCACCCGGAAGCCGATGAAATATTCTTCCAGCTTGGGAAACAGCATCACCTTCAGCCCCGTCTCGTCCTCGATCGCCTGCGCCGTCCGCTCGATCCCCTTGGGCACATCGGTCGCCAGCACGAACCACATGTTCAGCGCGTGGGTGCGCTCATAGTTATGCGCGACCTCGGGATGCGCATTGACCTTGGTCAGGACCTCGTCGAAGCGGTCGGCGGGCACGGCCATCGCGCAAAGGCAGAAGGCCCCGCCCATCGCGGCCGCGTCGAAGAAGGGACCGAATCGGGTGATCGCGCCCAGGTCCCGCAGCCGGGTCAGGCGGGCGATCAGATTTTCGCCGGTGATGCCAAGTGCCGCGCCCGCGTCGTCATAGGGGCGGGGGGTCAGGGGAAAGCCGTCCTGCAGGGCGTTCAGGATGGTGCGGTCGGTCGGGTCCAGCGCCTCGGGCGGCAGGACGGTGCGGGAGGGTCGGGTCATGCGGCCTCGATCAATGCGCCGCGCTGCTTGAAGCAGCGGGTCGAGAACAGGATCTTGTGGGGCAACCCGGCCAGTTCCGGCAGGGCGCGGGCGCGGTCCAGCACCTCCATCGCTTCCTCGCGCGAGCGGGCATGGATCATGCAGAACAGCGGCCAGTCCCAGACACCCGGCACAAGCCGGCGCTGGTAGCAGAGCGTCACCCCCGGCACCTGCGACAGCGCCCGGCCTGCGGCTTCGATGGCACCTTCGGGCAGTTGCCAGACCACCATCGCATTCGCCGCCCAGCCCAGCGCCCGGTGGCGCACGATCACGCCAACTCGGGTCAGGATGCGAGCCTCGGCCAACGCCTTGATGCGGACGATGACCTCGGGCTCGTCGCGACCCAGCCGTTCGGCCAGCACGGCGAAGGGGATGGGGACGAGGTCCAGCCCATCGGACAGCGCCTGCATCAGCGGGCGGTCGTCCTCGCGCAGCACGTCCATGTCGGGGGCGCGGTCCAGCCCCAGCGGCTGGCGCGGGCCGCGCAGGCGGAAGCCGAGATCGATGTTGAAGGGCCGCACCAGCGGCAGCGACAGGACCGGCAGGCCGGAGGCCGTCTCGATCCGGGCCAGCGAGGCGGCAAGCTCAGGTTCCGAGGGCGCGGTGGCGACGAACCACAGGTTCCAACGGTCCTCGCGCAGGTAGGAGTGGTTCACGCCCGGCTCGGCGCTGACCACCGCCGCGACCTCCTCGATGCGGTCCTCGGGGATCGCCAGCGCCGCCAGCGTCGAGGCGCCCGCCGTGTTCGGCCGGCAGGTCGCGCCCACGCGGCTGATCCGGCCGCAGTCCTGCAGCCGTTGCAGCCGGTTCAGCACGTCCGTCTCGGTCGTCCCCAAAGCATCGGCCATTGCCGCAAAGGGTCGGGGGACCAGGGGAAGATCGCGCTGAAACTCGTCCAGCAGTCGGGTGTCGAGGCAGTCGGGCGAAAGTTCCGTCATAGCCCGGTCCTGTGGGCGCGGGCAGTGAAGAAGATGCCGGAAGGGGCCTGCGCCTCGATCTCGCCCAGCTTCTCGTAGGTGCGGGCGTCGTGGATCACGACCTTGTTGTCGTCGCGGGCGGAGAGCCAAACCTCTCGCCCGCGCGGCGTGAACTCCATGTGCAGGATGCCGTTTCCGGGTTCCAGCGTCTCTTTCACCTCATGGGTCATGCTGTCGATCACCTGCACGGTGCCGTTGTCGGGCATGGCGAAGTTCACCCACAGTTCGCGCCCGTCGGGGCGGGCGGTGACGAAGATCGGCTGGCCCGCGACAGCGGTGCGGCCGGTTTCCTCGCCGCTTTCGGCATCGGCCCAGAGCACCTGGTGCAGCCCCACGGCGGGCAGGGCATAGGTGGACCCTGCAAGCGTCCAGCCCTGCAGATGCGGCATCTTGTAGACGGGCAGGTCGGGCTCGTTCTTGCCGTAATCGGGCAGGATGCGGCGCGGCTGGGGCGGGTCGGCCCACAGGTCGATGGTGGTCAGGCCCTTTTCCCCGAACAGCCCCACGATGTAGGTCCGCCCGTCCGAGGTCATCAGCGCGTCATAGGGGTTCGCGCCCACGCCCTCGATCCGGGTGATCTGCGGGTTCGCTGGGTCGGCGGAGTGATCCAGCACCCAGACCTCGCCCGTGTCCCACGTCGCCACGACGAAACGCGAACCCGGCGCATCGGCCAGTCCGACCGTCTTCGACTCCATCGGGATGTCTGCGACTTGCTCCAGCGTGTCGGCGTCGAAGACCTTGACCCCGCCGGGTTCATAGTTCGACACCGCGACCAGCCTGCCGTCGTCCGAGATCGCGCCGCCGATCGCGTTGCCGCCCTGCACGACGCGGTTTTCCAGCCTGCAGGTCAGGATATCCACCTTGGACAGTCCGCCGTCGCGGCCGAAGACATAGGCGAAACGTTCGTCGGGCGAGAAGGTCAGCGAGGCGTGCGAGAGATCCCCCAGCCCCTCGACCCGGCACAGGGCAGCCCGGTCGGACTGGTCCACGACAAGGACCGATCCCGTCGCCCGCTCGATCACCACGCCAAGGTCGCCCGTTCCGCGCGGTTCGTCAGAGGGACCAGCGAGGGCGGCGGACTCTGCGGCACCTTGAGCATTGGCTGCCATGGGCAGGGCCAGCGCGAGGGCGGCGAGGCAGGCGCGGATCATTCGGTCTTCTCCTTCATCAGGTAGTCGGCGATCCACAGCGCCTCGGCCTCGGTGATGAGGGGACGCCAGGGCGGCATCGCCGTTCCGGGGACGCCGTCGAGGATGATCGCGGCCAGTCCCTCGGGGTCGTGGTCCGCCAGGTCGGCGGGAGTGATGGGCTTGCCCAACCCTCCCTTCAGCGTCAGGCCGTGGCAAGAGCCGCAGTCCTGGATCACCATATGTTCAAGTTCGGCCTGCCGCGGGGGCGCGATCTCGGTTGCCGCCACCGCCGCTGAGGCCACCGCCGCGATGACCGCGCCGATCAGCCATGCGTCAGCCATTCCCCACCACACGCAGATGCGTGCCGCGAAGCTCGCGCGGCAGGGGCAGGGCGGCGGTGTCGTAAAGGCCGGCGACGCGACCGATCATGAACAGGACCGGCGCCTCCATCGGCGCGCGCGCAAGGTCGGCGCCGATCTGGGTCAGGTTGGACCGCATCCGCGCCTCGCGCGGCGTCGTGGCATGAGCCACGGCCAGTACCGGCAGGTCCACGGGCATTCCCGCGGCGATCAGCCGGGCGGCGATTTCCGCCATGTTCGCCGCGCCCATGTAGACGACCAGCGTGGTTTCGGGATCGGCGAGGCTTTCCCAGTCAAGCTCCAGCACCTCGTCGCGGGCGCGGTGACCGGTGACATAGCGCACACCGGTGGCCAGCCCGCGATGGGTCAGCGGCACCCCGGTCGAAGAGGCCGCGCCCTGGGCGGCGGTGATGCCGGGGACATAGGAATAGGCAACGCCTGCGGCGGCCAGCTCCTCGGCCTCTTCCGACCCCCGGCCGAAGATCAGGGGATCGCCGCCCTTCAGGCGCAGGACGGTGTGGCCCTCGCGCGCAAGGCGGACCAGAAGCTCGTTGATCTGGTCCTGCGGGACGGAATGGAAGCCAGCGGACTTGCCCACGGAAATGCGGCGGGCGGAAGGGGGAAGCAGCGCCATGATCTCGGGGCTGACGAGGCGGTCGTGGACCACGACCTCGGCCGATTGCAGCAGGCGCATCGCGCGGACCGTCAGCAGTTCGGGATCGCCCGGCCCTGCGCCGATGAGATAAACCTTGCCCGCCATATGCGTTTTCCCTTGCGGCTTTGTGCTGGGGAGAGGTGGGGCGCGCAGGTTGCACCGCGCGCCCCCTTTGCAGGTCAGACGATCAGTAGACGTCGTTCTGCGTGTTGTAGACGTTGAACTTGCCGGTCGGCGTGACCAGACGCTCGTCCTTGATGACGTGCTTCAGTTCCAGCGTCTTGTCGTCGATCACGACGATGGCCGATTCCTGGTCCTTGCCGTTCCAGACCGAGAACCAGATTTCGGTGCCTTCCTTGTTGAACTCGCCCTGCACCACGCGGGGCTGGCCTTCGGTGATCTCGGCCATTTCCGCGATGTTGAGGGTGATGATCTCGGGGTCGGACCCGTCGCCCGGCATCTGGGTGATGTCGAAGACCGCGACCGAGCCCGAGATCGCCGCATCCGGGTTCAGCGTCGCATCCACATAGAGATACTTCGAGTTCGGATGCGTCTTGACGAAGAGCGAGCCGCCGCCCAGCGCCGGAAAGCTGTCCACGATCTTCCACGCCTCGTCGGCACGGCCTTCCGGGTCGGTCCCGATCAGCGCCACCGATTCGTCGCCCAGGTGCGAGGTCGCCCAGACCGGCCCGTAGGTCGGATGGACAAAGTTCGCGCCGCGGCCCGGATGCGGGGTCTCGCCGCCGGTTTCGGTGATCGCCGCCAGCTTGCCTTCCTTGGTGTCGATGACCACCAGCTTGCCGCGGGCGTTCGCCGCCGTGATGAAGTAGCGCTTGGAGGCGTCAAGGCCGCCGTCATGCAGGAAGCGCTCGGTCTCGATCTCGGTGATCTTCAGGTTTTTCAGATCGGTGTAGTCCACCAGCTGGATCTTGCCGGTTTCCTTGATGTTGACCAGGAACTCGGGCCGGTAGTGCGAGGACAGGATCGCGGCCACCCGGGGTTCCGGGTGGTAGGTCTGCTCGTCATAGATGTTGCCGCGGGTCGAGACGATCTTCAGCGGTTCCAGCGTGGCGCCATCCATGATGACATACTGGGGCGGCCAGTAACCGCCGGCGATGGCATACTTGTCCTCCCAGCCCTCCATCTTCGACGTCTCGACGGAACGCGCCTCCATCCCGATCTTGATGGTGGCGACGATCGAGGGATCTTCCATCCACAGGTCGATCATGTCGACCTTGGCGTCGCGGCCGATCACCAGAAGGTAGCGGCCCGAGGCCGACAGCCGGCTGATGTGGACGGCGTAGCCGGTGTCGATGACCTTGCGGATCTCGTAGGACGAGCCGTCGATCAGGGCGATCTGGCCCGCGTCGCGCAGCGTGACCGAGAACAGGTTCTCGATGTCCCAGTCGTTCTGCTTCTCGGTCGGGCGCTGTTCCGGCGGGACGATGACCTGCCAGGTGTTGCGCATCTCGGGCATGCCCCATTCGGGCGGCGCCGCCGGGTCCAGCAGCAGGTAGTTCGCCATCAGCGTCACCTGCTCGGCCGACAGCTCGCCCGAGGTGCCCCAGTTCGGCATCCCGGCCGGAGAGCCGTATTCGATGAAGCTGTGCAGGTAGTCGAAGCCCAGCTCGCGCGTCAGGTCGGGCGTCAGCGCCTTGCCGGTCGCGCCGTTGCGCAGCACGCCGTGGCAGCCCGCGCAGCGTTCGAAGTAGATGGTGTTGGCCTCGTCGAACTGGGCCTGGGTCAGCGTCGGGATGCCCTCGGGGGCGCCGGGAACGGGAAGCTGTTCCTGCGCCAGCGTGGTCAGGGCCGGTTCATACTGATCCTGGGGCTTCGAGGTATGGTCGACGACCTCGGATTCCAGCACCTTCTGTTCCTCGGTCGGCAACTGGGCACCTTCCGAGCGCGGCAGTTCCTCGACGGTGGTGTCCGGGCCGGCGATGGGGCCGGTGACGGAGTTCAGTTCGGCGGCGGCCTCGGTGCCTGCCGCATCGCGGGCCGTTCCGCTGTCTGCCGCGGTCGCGGCCGGCGCGGCTGCGTCATTGGCGGGGGCTGTGGCTTCGGCCGGTGCGGCGGTCGCGGGGTCGGCGGTCTGGGCCGCCGCGATTCCCGCGCCGAAAACCAGGGCCAGTGCCGCAGACGCCAGAAGCGACGTCCTGGCCGTATGCGCTGGGAACTTCATGAAAATTCTCCGTTCTGCTGGTGAGGCACGGGTGACGTTAGAGACAGAGCATCACAAGTCTTTGACTTCGGTTAAGGTCGGCGCAATGAAACTGCGCGAATGTGGCGCCTGGCGGCCCGGCGCGACGCTTTGCCGCGACCGCCAGGCTAGCAAGGGCCGGACGGGATTGTCGATGATTTTGCCCAATTGCATGACCCGGATGATTTCTCTGGCCGCGGCCCTGCTGCTGGGCGCCCTGTGCGTCCTGGCGCCTGACCCTGCGCCGGCGCAGGACGCGGGATACGGGCGGGCCGCGCAGGCCGAGGCGGTTGCCCCGGCGGAACCCACGCCCGCACTGGCCGCTACCCTGTTTCAGATACCCCCCGGCACGGCGCCCCGGCTGACCCGGCAGGAAACGCCGGTTCCCGCCTGGCTGGTCGAAGCAGAGGAGGGGACCCTGGGCCTGATCGGCTCGACATGGGAGCTTGCGGGCTCGACCGGCTATTCGGGCCGGCCGCTGGACGTGCTGGTGGCGGTCGCGCCGGACGGCCGCATCGCGGGCGCCGAACTGATGCGCCACGCGGAGCCCGTGCTGACGCTGGGCATCTCGGACGCCGACATCGCGGCCTATGTGGGCAGCTTTCGCGACCTTGACATGCGCGCCCCCGCCGATGCCGGACAGGAGATGCCGGACGTGATCTCGCGCGCCACCGTCACCACGGGGGTGATCCGCGACGGGCTGCTGCGCAGCGCCCGCATCCTTGCCGGCGCGCAGGACGATGGCGGGGTCATCGACCGCGTGAGCTACACGCCGCTGGACTGGCAGGGGATCGTGGACACGGGTGCGCTGGGCCATGCCTACGTCAGCATGGCCGACGCCGCGCAGGCCTTCGCCAGCGCCCGCCAGCCGCTGACCCCCTCGGACGGGCCGTTTCTCGACCTCTGGTCCGGCATCATCGACCCGCCCACGGTCGGGCGGAACCTGCTTGGCCAGCAGCGCTTCAACGAGGCCGCGGCCGCCGCGCCGCCGGGCGAGGCGCTGCTGGCGGTCTTCTCGCGCGGGGTCAGTGGACATCGCGGCACCGGCTGGCGCCGGGCGGGCAACTTCGAGCGGATCGCCGTCACCCAAGGGGCGGTCAGCCTGACCCCGAGCGCCGACGCCTATGCCCAGATCAACCGCATCGCCGCCGAGGGCGTCCCTCGGTTCACCGAACGCAGCCTGTTCCGCATCAACGCCGACCCGGAACAGGGCGGCATCGACCTGACGCAGCCCTTCACCGTCACCGTGACCAACACCCGCCCGGCGGCGGAGGGCGGCACCCTGAGCCTGCCCGTCTCGGTCGAGGTGTCGGTGCCGCAGGCCTTCCGTGCTGCCCCGCCCGCGCCGGAACTGCCGCTGTGGCAGCAGTTCTGGATCCAGAAGCAGCCGCAGATCGCCGTTGTCGGCGCGATGCTGGGGGTGCTGGGGCTGGTCCTTTTCGCGCAGGAATGGCTGGTCCGCCGCGCGGGCCTGTGGCGGCAGGTGCGGCTGGCCTATCTGTCCCTCACGCTGGTGGTGCTGGGCTGGTGGCTTGGCGCGCAGCTTTCCGTCGTGCAGGTGGTGGCCTTCCTGCACGCGTTGCTGTCGGGTTTCCGGTGGGAGACCTTCCTTGTCGCGCCGCTGATCTTCGTGCTGTGGTCCGCCGTCGCGCTGGGGATGCTGTTCTGGGGCCGCGGCGTCTTCTGCGGCTGGCTGTGTCCCTTCGGGGCGCTGCAGGAACTGACGAACGCCGCCGCCCAGAAGCTGGGGGTCAGGCAGGTCGCCGTGCCGCAGGCGCTGCACGAACGGCTCTGGGTCATCAAGTATTCGCTGTTCGTGGCGATCGTGGCGCTGTCCTTCTATTCGATGGAGCAGGCGCTGATCCTGGCCGAGGTCGAGCCCTTCAAGACCGCGATCTCGATGCGCTTCATGCGGCCCTGGCCCTTCGTCGCCTTCGCCGTGGCGCTGCTGGCGGCGGGGCTGTTCATCGAGCGTTTCTTCTGCCGCTATCTCTGCCCGCTCGGCGCGGGGCTGGCGATCCCGGCCAAGCTGAAGATCTTCGACTGGCTCAAGCGCCGGCCCCAGTGCGGGCGCGAGTGCCGGCTGTGCGAGACCAAATGCCCGGTCGGCGCCATCGACCCCTTGGGACGCATCAACGCCAATGAATGCGTGATGTGCCTGCGCTGCCAGACCATCATGAACGACGAGGCGACCTGCCCCGTCCTCAAGCGCCGCTCGCGCGGGCCGGGAGGCTTTACCGCGCCCCCGATCCCGACCGCGCCCGCGTCGCCCGCCGTTCCCCCACCGCTTGAACCGACGCAGGTGCCCGCAGGCGCCCACGCAGGCGCGGCCTCGCCGGCGCAGCCGCCGGCCTTCCGGTCCCAGAAGGTGACTCCATGACCATGACTGCCTCTCACGCTTCGCCCGCGCCCCTTCCCGTCATCTTCCGCGACGGCTGGCGCGTCTTCTTCATGGCCGCAGGGCTTTACGCCCTGGCCGCGATCGCCGTCTGGCTGTGCTGGACCGCCGGCCTGACGGACCTGCCCTTCGGCCCCGGACCCGTCGCCTG
The DNA here is from genome assembly GCF_014164635.1 of Paracoccus sp. MC1854. Lineage (NCBI taxonomy): Bacteria > Pseudomonadati > Pseudomonadota > Alphaproteobacteria > Rhodobacterales > Paracoccaceae > Paracoccus > Paracoccus sp. MC1854. The sequence goes on from NZ_JACJFU010000007.1 coordinate 32,104, forward strand.
GCACGCGCATGAGATGATCTTCGGCTTCGCCACCGCCGCGCTGGGCGGGTTCTTCCTGACCGCCGTGCCGAACTGGACCGGAGGGACTGGGCCTTCGGACCGCTTCGTGGCGCTGGTCGCCGGGCTGTGGTTGGCGGGCCGGGTCGCTGTCTGGTTCTCGGGAGCGCTGCCCGCGGGCGTGGTGGCGCTGGTCGATCTCGCCTTCATCCCGGTGCTGGGCGCGCGGATGGTGGCGATGCTGATGCAGAAGCCCAAGCCGCAGAACCTGATGTTCATCGTCCTGCTGACGCTGGTCTGGGTTTCCAACCTTCTGGTGCATCTGGACTGGATGGGCTGGACGGCGACCGAGGGGCAGGGGATGCGCGGTGGCCTGCTGACGGTTTCGGCCATGATCGCGATTCTCGGCGGCCGCGTGACCCCGGCCTTCACCCGCAACGCCCTGCTGCGCGCTGACCCTGCCGTCGCCCCGCCGGTATCGCGCAAGTGGTTCGACGTGGCCGGGATCGCGCTGGCGATCCTGACCGCCGTTCTGGCGCTGGTCGCCGCGCCTGCCGTGCTGACAGGCCTCGCCGCGCTTGGGGCGGGGGTGGCCGCCGCGCTGCGCCTGTCGGGATGGCGGACGCGGGCCACGCTGGGCGAGCCGATCCTCTGGGCGCTGCATGCGGGCTACGGGATGCTGGCGCTAGGCCTTATCGTCTGGGGACTGGCATTGCTGGGCCTCGGAACCGAGGTCGCGGGGCTGCATATCCTCGGCATCGGCGCTATCGGCGGCATGACGCTGGCAGTGATGAGCCGGGCGAGCATCGGCCATTCCGGTCGCCCTCTGCGCGCCCCCGCGACCATCGCGCTTGGCTATGCGCTGATGCCGGTGGCGGCGGGCCTGCGCTGGGCGGCCTCGACCTGGCCGGGGGCGTTCCACGACCTCGGGACTTTGGGCGCGGGGCTGCTGTGGATCATCGCATTCGCGTTCTTCCTGGTGGCGCTGTGGCCGATCTGGACCACCTCGCGCCCCGCAAAGGGGGCCGTGTGATGACGCTGCCGCGCCGCCGCTTTCTTGCCATGTCGGCCTGCGCGATCGCGCTGCCTGCCGCAGCGCAGGCCCGGCATCGCTGGCAGGGGGTGGCGCTGGGCGCGGATGTCGCGCTGACGGTCGAGGGTGGCGATGCCGCCGCCGCCCGCGCCTTCTTCGCGGAAGCCGAGCGCAGCCTGCGGGCCATCGAACGGCAGTTCTCGCTGTTCGCCGGGTCCGAGCTGGTGCGGATGAACGCGCTGGGGCGGCTGGGCCACCCTTCGGACGACATGCTGGCCCTGCTGGATCTGGCAGGCCGCGTGCATGAGGCGACGGGAGGGGTCTTCGATCCGACCGTGCAGCCCTTGTGGCAGGCGCGACGGCTGGGGCAGGACGAGGATGCGGGCATGGCGCTTGTCGGCTGGCGGGACCTGCAGGTTGCGCCCGGTGAAATCCGGCTGACCCGGCCCGGCATGGCGCTGACGCTGAACGGGATCGCCCAAGGGTTCGCCGCCGACAGGCTGGCCGAGGTCGCCGCCCGCCACCACCTGACCGATGTGCTGATCGACGCGGGCGAGGTCCGCGGCCTTGGCCCGCGCGACTGGCGCGCCCGTATCGAGACGCCCGATGGCCGCGTGGTGCGCGAGCTTGCCCTGCGGGGCCGGGCGCTGGCAACCTCGGCGGCGATGGGCACGCGAATCGGCCCCGATGGCGACCGGCCGCATATCATGGGACCGGGGGGCGAGGGGCCGCGCTGGGCAGTCGCCTCGGTCAGCGCGGACAGTGCGGCGCTGGCGGATGCGCTGTCCACCGCCGCGATCCTGATGGATCGCCCGGCGATCGACCGTGCGCTCGGGGCTTTCCCTAATGCACGGATCGAGGCGCTGGTGGCCCTTTAGCCTCAGCCGAGGAACAGAAGGATCACGGGGCGTTGACTTTGGGCAAGGCCCCGTCCCTCATGATCGCTATCCGTATGATTGTGTAAACTGCTCGAAGGGACCGCCGCCATGAGCGACGTTATGACCAAGAGCATGGCCCGTAACGTCTTCTATGGCGGGTCATTGTTCTTCATCGCGATATTCGGCGCGATGTCCGTCCACAGCCATATCTATGTCCTCAATGTCTCGACAGACCGGACTGCCCTGACCGAAAGCGTTGCTGCCGGAAAGCACGTCTGGGAAAACAAGGGCTGCGTGAACTGCCATTCGCTGCTGGGCGAGGGCGCCTATTTCGCCCCCGAGTTGGGCAACGTGATGCGCCGCTGGGGGGTGCAGGACGACCCCGACGCGGCGGCGGAAACCCTGACCGCCTGGATGGAGGCGATGCCGACGGGAATCGAGGGACGGCGGCAGATGCCGAACTTCAACCTCACCGACGAGGAGCATCGCGCGCTTTCCGACTTCCTGCGGTTCGTGGGGTCGGTGAACACCCAGAACTGGCCGCCGAACGACGCCGGCTGAGCCGAGAGGGACCACCATGAGATACGCAACTCAGAAAATCGCCTACGCCTATTTCGGTGTGGCCATGGCGCTCTTCGCGCTGCAGGTCACCTTCGGGCTGATGATGGGCTACGTTTACGTCAACCCGAACTGGCTGGCCGAGATCCTGCCCTTCAACATCATCCGCATGCTGCACACCAACGCGCTGATCGTGTGGCTGCTGCTGGGCTTCTTTGGCTCGGCCTATTACCTGCTTCCCGAGGAAGCCGAGCGCGACATCCATTCGCCCGCCATCGCCTGGCTGCAACTGGTCATCATGGTGGTGGGCACGCTGGGCGCGGTCCTGACCTATATCTTCAACTGGTTTTCGGGCAACTACTTCCTGGGCACCCAGGGGCGCGAGTTCCTGGAACAGCCCACCTGGGTCAAGGTCGGCATCACCGTCGCCGCGCTGCTGTTTCTGTACAACATCACCATGACGGTGCTGCAGGGCCGCAAGACCGCCATTTCCAACGTCCTGCTGCTGGGCCTCTGGGGGCTGGCGCTGTTGTGGCTGTTCGCCTTCTACAACCCCCACAACATCGTGCTGGACAAGATGTACTGGTGGTATGTCGTCCATCTGTGGGTCGAAGGCGTCTGGGAACTGATCATGGCCGCGATCCTGGCCTTCCTGATGCTGAAGCTGACGGGGGTGGACCGCGAGGTGGTCGAGAAGTGGCTGTATGTCATCGTCGCGACCGCGCTCTTCTCGGGCATCCTCGGGACCGGGCACCATTACTACTGGATCGGCCTGCCGGCCTACTGGCAGTGGGTCGGGTCCATCTTCTCGTCCTTCGAGATCGTGCCCTTCTTCGCGATGATGGCCTTTGCCTTCGTGATGGTCTGGAAGGGGCGGCGCGACCACCCGAACAAGGCGGCCCTGCTGTGGTCGCTGGGCTGCACGGTGCTGGCCTTCTTCGGCGCCGGCGTCTGGGGCTTCCTGCATACGCTGCACGGGGTGAACTACTACACCCACGGCACCCAGATCACGGCGGCGCACGGGCACCTGGCCTTCTACGGCGCCTATGTCTGCCTGGTGCTGGCGATCGTGACCTATGCCATGCCGATCATGCGCAACCGCGATCCTTATAACCAGGTGCTGAACATGGCGTCCTTCTGGCTGATGTCGGGCGGGATGCTGTTCATGACCTTCACCCTGACCTTTGCGGGCACGGTGCAGACGCACCTGCAGCGGGTCAACGGCGAGGCCTACATGGACGTGCAGGACCAGTTGGGCATCTTCTACTGGATGCGCTTCGGCTCGGGCATCGCCGTGGTGCTGGGGGCGCTGCTGTTCATCTACTCGATCGCCGTCGTGCGGCGCGAGGTGGTGACGCCCGGTCCGGTGCAGGCCCACAAGGACGCTCATCTCGAGCCTGCGGAGTGAGCGCGATGAACGCACATGCTGACATGAAGGGGGCGGACGCCCCCTTCTACCTGCCCCAGAAGGACGAGATCTCGGTCTTCGAGGCAGCCGCGAAGAATGACCTGCCGGTGTTGCTGAAAGGGCCGACCGGCTGCGGCAAGACCCGCTTCGTTTCGCACATGGCGGCGCGGCTGGGCCGACCCCTTTACACCGTCGCCTGCCACGACGACCTGTCGGCGGCCGACCTGATCGGGCGCTACCTGCTGAAAGGGGGCGAGACGGTCTGGGTGGACGGGCCGCTGACCCGCGCAGTGCGCGAGGGGGCGATCTGCTATCTCGACGAAGTGGTCGAGGCCCGCAAGGACGTGACGGTCGTGCTGCACCCCCTGACTGACGACCGCCGCATCCTTCCCATCGACCGCACGGGCGAGGAGCTTGAGGCCGCCCCCGGTTTCATGCTGGTCGCCTCCTACAACCCCGGCTACCAGAACATCCTGAAGACGCTGAAGCCATCCACCCGCCAGCGCTTCGTGGCGATGGAGTTCGATTTCCCGCCCGCGGCCCAGGAAACCGCCATCGTCGTGCAGGAAAGCGGTCTTGACGAGCGCCGCGTGGCCCTGCTGGTGCGGCTTGCGGGCAAGCTGCGGGCGCTGAAGGGGCAGGACCTGGAAGAGGGCGTATCCACCCGGCTGGTCGTCTATGCGGCGACGCTGATCGCCGGGGGCATGGACCTGAACCGGGCGATCTCGGTCGCGATGATCGAGCCGCTGACGGATGACGCCGACATCAAGCGCGGCCTCGCCGATCTGGTGGTGGCGGTTCTAGGTTGAGACGCAGATCCGGGGGCCAGCCCCCGGACCCCCGGGATATTTGGACAAAGAAGAAAGGCACTATCATGGCCGCGCGTGTGGACTGGCGCGAGATCGAGCCGTGGGAGCCGGAGGAAAGCATCGGCAAGCTCTGGCACGGCTGGGCCAGCGGGTTCGATTCGGTGCCGGTGCACGAGGATGCGCGGGTGCATCTGTCCGAGGTCGCGGGCCGGCTTGCGGTGCTGTTCCGGGGCCTCGGCGGCGATCACTCGATCGAGATGCGGCCTGCGGGCGATCGCGTCAGCCGCCATCGGCTGAGTTGGCTGCGCCGTCTGGGGACCGAGGCCGAGGCCCTGCCTGTGCCCGAGTTCGACGGCGGCATCCTGCGCCTGCCCGCGACGCTGGCGCTGCTGCCCACGCCCGAGGCGAACGGGGCGCTGTATCTGTGGCTCGCCGCCCATGCCGCGCATCTGGTCGCGCCGGTCGAGACGGGCGACGACCCGCTGCGCCGCGATCTGGCGCGGCTGGCGGCAGCGCGGGGGACCGTGGAACGGGTGGCCGAGGCCGCCCCGGGGCTGATGGGGCTTTACGACGAGTTGCGGGGGCTGATCCTTGCGGGACGGCCGCGTGGAAACCTGCCCCCCGAAGAAGCGGCGGTCGAGGATGTGGCCCGGCATCTGCTGGGCGACGATGCGCCGCTGTCCTCCCGCGCCGCCGAAATGCTGGCGGCGCTGGACGGCGACCTGTCGGGCTTCACCGCGCCCCGCCGCTATCAGCCGATGCGGCCGCTGCCCCTGTGGGTGGTGTCCGAGGCGGGCGCGGCCTCGTCCCCCGACCGGGTCGAGACGCGCGAGGCCGACGGCGAGGCCGTGGAAACCGGCGAGCATCAGGAACGCACCATCCGCGCCCGCCGCAGGCAGGCCGACGCGGCCGACCGCAAGGACAGCCTCATCATCAACAAGTTCGAGGCGATCCTGAGTTGGGCCGAGTTCCTGAACCTCAACCGCCGGGTCGATGACGATGACGACGACAGCGCCCGCAAGGCGCTGGACGACCAGGAGGAACTTGGCCTCGGCCAGATCAGCAAGGCTCCTGCCACGCGGCTGAAGTTGCATCTCGACCTTGCCCCCGAGGACGTGGACCGCGAGGCGCTGTCGGGCGTCTTCACATACCCTGAATGGGACGCAAAGGCGGGCCGCTACATGCCCGCCCATGCCCGCGTGCTGGACAGCGAGGGCAAGCCGAACGAAGCCGGGGCCGCGGCCTTCGACGACGCCGCGCGCCGCCGCATCCGCGCCGTCCGCCGCCAGTTCGAGGCGATGCGCCCCGGCCGCGTCATCACCACCGGCCACCGCGATGGCGAGGAACTGGATCTTGACCTCACCGTGCGGTCGCGCGTGGGGATCACCGTTTCGGGCGAAGGCTCGGACCGGATCTGGAAACAGTCGCGGCCGCAGAACCGCGACCTTGCCGTGTCGATCCTGCTGGACATCTCGCGGTCGACCGAAAGCGCCGTCACCGGCCGCGCCGTCATCGACATCGAGCGCGAGGCGCTGGCGGCCCTGACCTGGGGGCTGGATGCCACCGGCGACCAGGTGGGGGTGCAGGCCTTCTGCTCGCTGAAACGCGACCGGGTCTTCGTCACGACCTGCAAGCGCTTCGACGAACCCATGTCCTCGCTGGTCGAAGCGCGCATCGCGGCGCTGCGTCCGGCCTTCTACACCCGTCTGGGCGCGGGCATCCGCCATGCCAGCGCCACGCTGGGGGGGCAAGGGCGCCGTCGCCGGCTGCTGCTGGTCATCACCGACGGCAAGCCCAACGACCTTGACCATTACGAGGGCCGCCACGGCATCGAGGACAGCGCCATGGCCGTTCGCGAGGCGCGCCGCGCGGGCCATTCGGTCTTCGGCATCACCGTGGACCGCGACGGCAAGTCCTGGTTCCCGCGCATCTTCGGGCAGGGCGGGCACGCGCTGATCCCGCATCCCGACAAGCTGCCCGAGGCGCTGCCGCATATCTACCGCCAGCTTGTCGGCGCATGACCGAGGCTGTCCATGCCCGCACCGGCCTGCCCGGCGAGCTGATCATGTGGGTGCTGATCATCAGCGAACTCGCGATCTTCGGCGCCGCGCTGCTGATCTTCCTTGTGCTGCGGCTGGGCGATCCCCAGGGCTTTGCCGCCGCGCAGGACCAGTTGCACCGGCTGTCGGCGGGGGTGAACACGATGGTCCTCGTGACCTCAGGCCTTGCGGCGGCCTTGGCGACCCGCGCCGCCGAGGCCGGGCGGCAAGCGCCTGCGCGGCGCTGGCTGGCCGCGGCGATCCTGCTGGGCGGGCTGTTCCTTGTCCTCAAGGGAATCGAATACGCCGATGCCGCCCAGCGCGGGATCGGGCTGGAAACCCATGTCTTCTTCACCTTCTACTGGCTGCTCACGCTGTTTCACGCCGCCCATGTGGTGGCCGGCATGGTCCTGCTGGGGATCGTCGCCATCCATGCCCGCGCGCCCGCGGTCGAGGCCGCGGGCCAGTTCTGGCACATGGTCGATCTGGTGTGGGTGATGCTGTTTCCCGTGATCTACCTGCTGTGATGCGCGGGCTTTCCGATCCCCTTCTCCGGGCCTGGCTGGCGCTGATCGCCCTGTCGGGGATTGCGACCGCCCTGGCGCTGCTGCGCCCGGATGCGCCGCCATGGGCCGGGACCGCCGCGGGGGCGGTGATCCTGGGGCTTGCCTGGCTGAAGGCGCGGGTGATCCTTGACCGCTATCTCGATCTTGCGGGCTACCCTGCGGCGCGCAGGGGGTTCGGCGCGGGGCTGGGGTTCTTCGCCCTCGCGGCGCTGGTGCTTCATGCGCTGGCGTGACGCCTCAGCGCAGCCAGGACTTGGCCGGGTCTTCCGAGACCAGCTCGCGCAGCCGCTCGACATCCTCGATATGGGCGACGGCGGCCTCGATCCGCACGCCGTGCTGGCGCAGCTTGGCAAAGGCACGCGACAGCGTTTCGGGCTTCATCCCCAGCCGGCCCGCGATCAGCGCCTTGTTGTAGGGCAGCGCCACCGAACAGTCCCCCTCCTCGCAGCCGTTCGAAAGCGTCAGCAGGAACTCGGCCACCCGCTGCACGCCGGACCGCGCCTTCAGTTCCTCGATCTGGGTGACGAGATGCTGCAGGTGGACGAAGACCGCGGCCAGCATCGAGGTGGCCAGCACCGGATCGGTCTGCAGCAGGTGGCGCATCCGCACCCCGTCCAGCCGCAGAAGCCGGGCGGGGGTGATCGCCTCGGCCGAGGCCGGATAGGGCTGGCCCCGCAGCGCCGCCGCCTCGCCGAAGCTGCGGCCCCGGGTCATGACGCTGACCACCGCCTCGGCCCCGCTGGCGGCGATCCGGTAAAGCTTGATCCATCCGTCCAGCACGATGAACAGCGCATTCGGCGGCTCGTCCTGCAGGAAGATGGTCTGGCCGGTCTCGAAGACCTGAACCTGCGTGCCCTCCAGCAGCGTGGCCTGCAGCGGCGCGGGAAGATTGGCCAGCAAGGCCGACTTGCTGGCGACCTGTAGGTCGGCGGGCGTCATGATGTCCTCGATCACGGGATGGCGGGCGCGGGGCGACGACCATAACGGGGCGTCGGCTGCGCGGCAACGGCTGGCGTGGACGGAAGGCACCCTTGCGGATGCCCCCCGGGATCAGGCGGCCCCGACGGTCAGACCCCGCTGGACGGCGGGGCGGGCCAGGAAGCGGTCCATCCAGGCGGTGACATTGGCAAAGCCGGAAAGCTGCACCAGGTCCTGCGCCTCGTAGTTGACGGTCAGCGTCCGCACCCAGGGGCCGGTGGCGATGTCGGCGATGGAATAGTCGCCGGTGATCCAGTCGCGCCCGTCAAGCTGGCGGTCGAGCACGCCCAGAAGCCGCCGCGTTTCGTTCACATAGCGGTCGCGCGGGCGCTTGTCCTCGATCTCGGACCCCTTATAGCGGTGGAAGAAGCCCAGTTGCCCGAACATCGGACCGATGCCGCCCATCTGGAACATCACCCACTGGATCGCGTGATACCGCGCGGCGCCGTCGCGCGGCAGGAACCGCCCGGTCTTGTCGCCGAGATAGATCAGGATCGCGCCGGATTCCCACAGGCCCATGGGCTTGCCGTCCGGCCCGTTCGGGTCGATCAGGGCGGGGATCTTGTTGTTGGGGTTCAGCGACAGGAACTCGGGCGTCAACTGATCCTCGGGGTCGCCGATGCTGATGCGGTGGGTGTCGTAGTCAAGGCCGCATTCCTCCAGCATGACCGAGGCCTTGATGCCGTTGGGGGTGTTCAGCGTGTAAAGCTGGATCACGTCCGGGCGTTTCGGCGCCCAGCGGCTGGTGATCGGAAAGCCACTCAGGTCGAACATTCGGCTGCTCCTTGGTGAAACATTTGTTTGCGATCCGCAGGCATGGCAAGCTGACACAAGCCACAGTCGAGGGCGGAAGGACAGGTCATGATCAAGGAGTTTCGCGATTTCATCGCAAAGGGCAATGTCATGGACATGGCCGTCGGCATCATCATCGGCGCGGCCTTCACGGCCATCGTCGCCTCGATGGTGGGCGACCTGCTGCAGCCGGTGCTGGGGCTGGCGACCGGCGGCACGGATTTTTCCAACTGGTTCCTGGCCATGGACGGGGAAGACTATCCCACCCTGCGGGCCGCGCGCGACGCGGGCGCGCCGGTCTTCGCCTATGGCAGCTTCGTCACGGCAGTGATCAACTTCCTCATCATCGCCTTCGTGGTCTTCCTGCTGGTCAAGGGCGTGAACCGGATCAAGGAGTCCGCCGTCCGCAAGCAGGTGGCCGAGGCATCCGCCGCCGGTCCCTCGACCGAGGCGCTGCTGGCCGAGATCCGCGACCTGCTGGCCCAGCGCCCCACGGCCGAGCATCCGGGGGCCGAGCGCTAGTCGTTTTCATCTGGCCTGCGCCGTCCGCCCCGCTAGGCTCGGGGATGCCCCGAACCGCAGCGAGCCTTGAAAGATGAGTTCCGACCTCGACCCGACCGACCGCCGCATCCTGTCGGTTCTGCAGCGCGAGGGCCGCATCTCGAACGCTGATCTCGCGGCGCGGATCAACCTGTCGGCCAGCGCCTGCCATCGCCGTGTCCAGCGGCTGGAGGAGGCGGGCTTCATCGCAGGCTACGTGGCCCTTCTAGACCCGCGCCGGCTGGGCCGCACCACCACCGTCTTCGTGGAAATCACCCTGTCCGGCCAGGCCGATGAGTTGCTGGACGCCTTCGAGAAGGCCGTCCGCGCCATCCCCGACGTGCTGGAATGCCACCTGATGGCGGGCACGGCGGATTACCTGCTGAAGGTGATGGCCGCCGATACCGACGACTTTGCCCGCATCCACCGCCAGCACTTGGCCCGCCTGCCGGGGGTGGCGCAGATGCATTCGTCGTTTGCGCTGCGGGTGGTGCTGCAGACGACGGCGCTGCCGGTGTAGGAGGCAGGCTGCCTGCGGGAATGCTGCCGTCTCACTCCCGTCACCGAAACCGATGGGGGTCAGGACCTGCCAGTTTTTCGTTCTTCGGGCGCCTGGATGCTTCATGCTGCCCGGCGTCGGGGCGTTTCCTGTGGCAAGAGCAAACCGGCGGCTCGGCCGCGGATCACCGGGCACAAGCGACTTGCACGCGGTCCCCCGAACGAGGGGCGCCCCCTAGTCCCTCCAGTATGGAAGGTCGATGCGGCAGAAGCTTCCGACGGACATTCCGACCGAGATCGAGCCGTCGCGCGGCCCCGAACCGAACTGGGACAGCCCTGCGCCCTCGGCCTTCTTCGCAGGATCGAGCGTGAAGACGATGCCCTCTCCGGCTAGGCGCGGCTTGGGGGTCGCTCTCCAGATCCGGGCCTTGCCCGGTTGTCCCAGAACGCGCCGTGCAAAATCGCCTGCGGCGCACCAGTAATCGGTGTCGTCCCGTCGCACCTCGTGGGCAACCGCGATCTCGGCGGGGCCGACCTGCGTGGCCCTCATGCCATTCTGGGCCGTGAAGGCGGCTGCCGACATCGGCAGCATGAGCGGAACAAGGAATATCAGTCGCATCGCTGACTCCTGTGGGCAGAGGCATTTCTGATCCTCCATCCTCGAAAGTGGGGCAGGGGAACCTCCGGGGCAAGCACCTGTGGTTGGGGGACGGGTGCGGCGCAAGCAACGCCTTTCCGGTCTTTCAGGCAGCCAAGGGCCATCCCGATGCGGCATCGCTTCCCGCCAAGCCGCCGGCCGCGGCCGTGCTGTCCCGCATCCGCCGTCCGGCCCGGCAGGCGCGCGAGGCGCCCATCCGGCTTCGGTCGGGCTTGCGGGATGCGGCGGGGGGCAATACCCACCGGCGTCATTCCATGATGAGGCATCCCGTGCCCCCAGCCGCCTTCCCGACCCATTCCCGCCTGCGCGCCCTCGGCCCCACCGCCGCCGCCGTCCCGGCAAGGGAGGCGCTGCGGGCGGGCCTCGGCGCAACCCTCGGGCTGGCTGTGACGGCCGCCTGCGCGCTGGCTTTCTCGCCCGACCTGTGGCTGGGGATCTACCTGATCGCGCCCTTCGGGGCCTCCTCGGTGCTGCTGTTCGCGGCGCCGAACAGCCCACTGGCGCAGCCTTGGCCCGCCATCGTCGGCAACACCGTCGCGGCGCTGACGGCGATCCTCGTCTGCCGCTTCGTGTCCGACCCGCGGCTGTGCATCCCGCTGGCGGTGGGGCTGGCGATCGTGGTCATGGCGCTGTGCCGCGCGACCCATCCGCCGGGCGGGGCGGTCGCCATGACGGTGGCGCTGGGGGCCGAGCGGATCGCGCCGCTGGGGCTGGGCTTTGCGCTGCTGCCCGTGGCCACGGGAACGGCGATCCTTGTCGTGGTCGCGGCCCTTTACGCCCGTGCCACCGGGCGCCGCTATCCCCTGCGCCAGTTCCATGAACCCAACCCGAACGGCACCGCCGATCCCCCCGCCATCGAGCGGCTTGGCCTGACCGAAGACGAACTTTCCCACATCCTCGTTCGCTATCGCCAGTCGCTGAACCTGGGCGTCGAGGACCTGGCCCGGCTGGTCGCCGCTGCCGAGATCCAGGCCGCGTCCCACCGCACCGACGTGCAGACCGCCGCCGACATCATGTCGCGCGACCTGGTGACGGTCGGCCCCCGCGCCCCCCTGCGCGAGGTGGCGGAACTGTTCACGCGGCACGGCTTCACTTCGCTGCCGGTGGTGGAAGGGGATGGCCGCTTCCTCGGCATCATCTTCCAGTTGCACCTGATCGCCAGCGACTGGGCGCTTGCGGACAGCGGGTTCAGGAAGCTGCTGCCGCGGCGCGGCGCCACCGGTTGCGCCGCCGACGTGATGCAGGTGGCGCCGCCCTCGGCCGCGCCGGATTCGCCCATCGCCGCGCTGCTGCCGCATCTGGCCACCCACCGGACCGACGCCGTGCCGATCCTCGATGGAAACGAAATCGTCGGCATCGTCACCCAGACCGACCTGATCGCGGCGCTGGCCCGGCAAAGCCTGCGTGCCGAACAAGCCCCGGCCTGATCAGGACCCCATCGCGACCGAGACCGGGATGCCTCGCGGCAGCGAAATGCCGACCATCGAGCGGCGCTTCGCCTTCTCGATCACGGGCGCGGGGTCCGACCCGTCCGCCATGCTGCAGCGCACGGTCATGTCGGCACGGGTGGCGATAAGGGGATCGCCGTCAAGAACCAGCGCCACCTCGACCGAGATCGAGCCGATTCCGGCCCCACGCCGATGGGCGACATGGCGAAGGTCGTTGCAGAAGCAGCCCCCGATCGCCAGCTCCAGCAGTTGCGCGCCGTTGAAGCCAAGGCCGAGGCCCCTGGGCCTTCCCCTCGGGCCGGTCCACCACAAGCGTATGGCTGCCGGCCCAGCCAAGCGCGGCCTCGGTCCCCGCGACATTCGCCAGACTGACCGTGACGGTGGGCATCCAAGCCTCTCGCGCCTGACCCTGCGACCCTGAGGCTAGCACGACGCAGGGGCGCTGTCTGCCGTGCATCCGGCGCAACGAAAAACCCCCGCGGCATGGCCACGGGGGTTCCTTGAACCATCCGGTTCGCTGCGCCTGACAGCGCGCCGTCGCAAAGCCCTTACAGCGCGCCTTCGCGCAGGGCCTTTTTACGGGCCAGCTTGCGGGCGCGGCGGACGGCCTCGGCCTTTTCACGGGCCTTTTTCACCGACGGCTTCTCGAAATGCTGCTTCAGCTTCATTTCACGGAAGACCCCTTCGCGCTGAAGTTTCTTCTTCAGGGCACGAAGCGCCTGTTCGACGTTGTTGTCGCGAACGCTCACCTGCATGTGGTTGTCACCACCTTCCTAGGTTAGAGTTGATCTTGATTGCAGGACGCAGCCCCTTAGCGCAGCCTGCCCGCGATGTCCACCCTGACGGAGGTTTTTCCGATGCAACACGACCGCGACCGGCTGCTGGAGGCCGCGCTGACGCATGTGCCCTTTGACGGGATGAACGACCGCGCCCTGCTGGCAGGCGCCCGCGACCTGGGGATGTCGCCCGAACTGGCGCGCGTCCATTTCCCGCAAGGCGGCGCGGGGCTGGCCGCCGCCTATCACCGCAAGGGCGACGCGGAACTGGCGCGGCTGCTGGCGGCCTCGCCGTCGGTGGGGCGCTTCCGCGACCGCGTGGCCGACGCGATCTGGCGGCGGCTGCAGCTTTCGGACCCCGAACTGGTGCGCGCGGGCGCGACGGTGATGGCGCTGCCGCAGAACGCGGGCCTCGGGGCGCGGCTGATGTGGGAAACGGCGGACAGGATCTGGACGGCGCTGGGGGACAGGTCCGAGGACGTGAGCTGGTGGACCAAGCGGGCGACACTGGCCTCGGTCTGGGGGGCGGTGGTGCTGTATTGGCTGGGCGACCATTCGGACGGGCGGGCGGACACCCGCGCCTTCATCGACCGCCGCATCGGCGACGTGATGCAGATCGAGAAAATGAAGGCGAGCCTTCGCAAGCTGCCCGGCGTCGGCGCACTGACCGACCTGAGCACCGGCTGGATCAGGAAGCCCCGCCCCCGGCCCGCGCCCGGCCACGGGGGGCAGGCATGATGACGGTGCCGCACGAGATGCAGGTCGTCGAGATCACCCGCCCCGGCGAGGCCGATGTGCTGCAACCCGCCCGCCGCCCCGTGCCCGCCCCCGGCGCGGGCCAGATCCTGATCCGGGTGGCCTATGCCGGTGTGAACCGCCCCGACGTGCTGCAGCGGCAGGGGAATTATGCGCCCCCGCCCGGTGCCTCGGACCTGCCGGGGCTGGAATGCGCGGGCCATGTCGCGGCGGTGGGCGCGGGCGTGACCCGCTGGCAGGTGGGAGACGCCGTCTGTGCCCTGCTGCCGGGCGGGGGCTACGCGGAATACGCCCTGACGCCCGCCGAGCACGCCCTGCCGGTCCCCGAGGGCCTGAGCCTCGCCGAAGCCGCCTGCCTGCCCGAAACCTGCTTCACCGTCTGGTCGAACGTGGTCACGCGTGGGGGCCTGCAGGCGGGCGAGCGGTTCCTCGTCCACGGAGGCTCCTCGGGCATCGGCACCACCGCGATCCAGATCGCCGGCGCCCTCGGCGCGCGGGTCTGGGCGACGGCCGGAACGGATGAGAAATGCGCCGCCTGCGCGCGTCTGGGTGCCCATGCGATCAACTACCGCGAGCAGGATTTCGTCGAGGCGCTGCGCGCCGAGGGCGGCGCCGACCTGATCCTCGACATGGTGGGGGGCGACTATGTCGCGCGCAACATCAAGGCGATGGCGGACGATGGGCGGCTGGTCTTCATCGCCTTTCTCGGCGGATCCAAGATCACGCTGAACCTTGCCCCGGTGATGATGCGGCGGCTGACCATCACGGGGTCCACCCTGCGTCCGCAGTCCGACCTGGCAAAGGCGCGGATCGCCGAGGAACTGCGCGCCCATGTCTGGCCGATGGTCGCGGCGGGCAAGCTGCGCCCGGTGATGGAGGCCGAGTTCCCGCTGGATCAAGCCGCCGCCGCCCATGCCCACATGGAAGCGGGGGATCACATCGGGAAGATCGTGCTGCGGGTTGGGGAATGAGTTCCCTTCCTTCATCGCCCCTTCGTTACCTGCAACGATGCCCCTGCGTCCCTGCCGGAGCCTCCGGAGGGGATATTTGACGCCGAAAGACGCATGGGAAAAGCGCACACACCCCTCGCCGGCGCTCGTCCGCGAGGGATGTGGCGTCTCTCGGCGCGGTCATCGGCGTCCCCGCCTGTACCGCTCGACCTGTGTTGCAGGGAAAAGTTGAGAAAGAGTTAGCATACGTCTTTCGGCTGGAAATATCCTCCGGGGGTGAATGGGGCTTTTCCCCATTCAGGGGGTGGAAAACCCCCTTGCAACGCCTCAACCCGGCGCTTCTACCAGCATCCGCGAACGGCAGTCCCGCCGGACATCCGGGGCGCAGTCGCGCGGTTGCAAGTCCCGGGTCAGGCAGATGCGAACCTCGTCCAGCCTTCCATCGTCGCAAGTCACGGTGATGCCGTCGCGCGTCAGTTCGGGGTTCACGTCGATGAAGGCATTCTCGATCGCCCGAGCTTCAAGCCGGACATCGCGGGGCAGCATCCGCAGCACTGGCGGGATCTCGACCCCTTGGGCAGTCTGGCGGGTTGCCTGGTAGTAGTCCGGTCCCGACAGCCCCGAACAGCGGCCGTGCTTCTGCCACTGGTACCAAGCCATGTCGGCCGATGGCATCACGTCCACCATCGCCCGGCTTTCCCGGCGCGAGGGGTCGCGTTCATCCGTCTCGCACCAGTCCGGCCAGCCGCGTTCATATTGCGGCCAGAGGCCGTGGACGACGAAGCCCGTGCGCCGCTCCGGCTCGCATTGCGGCTCGTTGCGGCCCGCGCCTTCCGTCGCGCACCAACTGGGCGACCAACTGAGCGCCAAGACGTAGTAGTCGAACTCTCCCGCCACGTCCTGTGCGGCCAGCGGCAGGGGAATCAGTAGGCCGGCAAGGACAAGGCGTTTCATGCGTCCGAAGCTAGGGCCCGCGCGTTCAACGAAAAAGGGGGTTCAAACGCCGGGGGCGCGGGCGTATATGGAACGGCAATTCCCCCCGAAATTGTGGACTGGCCCTGCGGCCGACCCGGTTTCCCGGCCGGGAGAGATATTGCGAAGGAGCAACCCATGAACAAGCCGCTGATGGCCAAGGCGACCGCCGTCTGGCTGGTCGACAACACCACGCTCAGCTTCAAGCAGATCGCGGATTTCTGCGGGATGCACGAGCTTGAGGTGCAGGGGATCGCCGATGGCGACGTGGCGGCGGGGGTCAAGGGCTTCGATCCCGTCGGCTCGAACCAGCTCGACCCGGCCGAGATCGAGAAGGGCCAGAAGGACCCGGCCTACAGGCTGAAGCTGAAGCACAACCCCGCCGCCGAGGGCGAGGAGCTGCGCCGCGGCCCGCGCTATACGCCCTTGTCGAAGCGTCAGGACCGGCCCGCGGCGATTCTCTGGCTGGTCAAGTTCCACCCGGAACTGGCTGACGCGCAGA
This sequence comes from Paracoccus sp. MC1854, assembly GCF_014164635.1. Taxonomy (NCBI): domain Bacteria; kingdom Pseudomonadati; phylum Pseudomonadota; class Alphaproteobacteria; order Rhodobacterales; family Paracoccaceae; genus Paracoccus; species Paracoccus sp. MC1854. Next base: position 48,262 of record NZ_JACJFU010000007.1, read on the forward strand.
TCGCCAAGCTGGTGGGGACGACCAAGCCCACCATCGCCTCGATCCGCGACCGGACCCATTGGAACATGCAGAACATCACCCCGATCGACCCGGTGGCGCTGGGCCTTTGCCGCCAGTCGGAACTGGACGCGGCGGTGCAGAAGGCCGCGAAATCCAAGCCCGAGGTCATGTCGGACGACGAGCGCCGCAAGCTCGTGTCCACCGAATCGAGCCTGTCGATGCCGGAAGAGCCGCGCCTGCCGTCGTCCATCGCGGGCCTGGAAAACTTCTCGCTGACCCGCGAGGAGGAGAAGCCCGAGGCTGATCTGGACGCCGCGAGCTTCTTCAACCTGCCGGAAGGCGACAACGAGGAAGAAGGCGAGGACCGCTGAGACGCCTTACGCCTGACGCGTCAGCGCGACCAGCTCATAGACCAGATCCAGCGCCTCGCGCGGGCTGAGCGTGTCGGGCTGGACCGCCTGCAGCCGCTTTTCGGCGGCTGAGTCCTTCTTCTGCGCCGGTGCAGGCGCAGGTGCCGCCCGGAACAGCGGCAGGTCGTCGATCAACGCGGCCGGGCGCGCGGCGCCGTCCCGCGCACCGGCTTCCAGCGCGTCAAGGATTTCCCGCGCGCGTTCCACCACTTCGGGGGGAAGCCCTGCCAGCCGGGCCACCTGCACACCATAGCTGCGGTCGGCGGCGCCCTTGCGGACCTCATGCAGGAAGATCACGTCACCGTTCCACTCGCGTACCGCGACGGTGGCGTTCTCGACCCCCTCCAGCTTGGCGGCAAGCTGGGTCATCTCGTGGTAATGGGTGGCGAACAGCGCCCGGCAGCGGTTCCCGCTATGCAGATGCTCCAGCACCGCCCAGGCGATGGAGAGGCCGTCCCAAGTCGCGGTGCCGCGTCCGATCTCGTCCAGAATCACCAGCGCAGCCGGATCGGCCTGGTTGAGGATCGCGGCGGTTTCCACCATTTCCACCATGAAGGTGGAGCGCCCGCGCGCGAGGTCGTCCGCCGCACCGACGCGGCTGAAAAGCTGCGACACCAGCCCGACATGGGCGCGGGCTGCGGGCACGAAGGCCCCGGCCTGCGCCAGCACCGCGATCAGCGCATTCTGCCGCAGGAAGGTCGATTTCCCCGCCATGTTCGGCCCGGTCAGCAGCCAGATCGCCGGGGTCGTCCCTTCGGTCAGGGCGCAGCCGTTGGCAACGAAGGGCTCTCCCTTCCGCTTCAGCGCGCGTTCCACGACGGGGTGGCGGCCGCCCTCGATTACGAAGGCGCGGCTGTCGTCCACGACAGGCCGGGCCCAGCCCTCGCCGGTCGCAAGGTCTGCGAAACCGGCGGCCACGTCGATCTCGGCCAGCGCCCGCGCAGCCTGCCCGATGCGGGCCGACTCGTCCAGCACGGCCCGCACCAGCCGGTCGAAGACCGCGCGTTCCAGTTCCAGCGCCCGGTCGCGGGCGTTCAGGATGCGGGTTTCCAGTTCCGAAAGCGTAACGGTGGTGAAGCGGATCTGATTCGCCGTCGTCTGGCGGTGGATGAAGCGCTCGTTCAGAGGCGGGGCGAGCATCCGCTCGGCATGGGTGGTCGTCGTTTCGATGAAATAGCCCAACACGTTGTTGTGCTTGATCTTCAGGCTGGCGACGCCGGTTTCCGCGATGTAGTCGCCCTGCATCCGGGCGATGACGCCCCGGCCTTCGTCCCGCAGCGCCCGCGTGTCGTCCAGTTCGGCGTCATAGCCTGCTGCCACGAAGCCGCCGTCGCGGGAAAGCAGCGGGGGTTCCGCCACCAGCGCCTCGTCCAGCAGATCGATCAGCGCGTCGTGCCCGACCAGGTTGCCTGCCGCCTCGGCCAGCAGCGGGTCGCCGCCGCCAATCAGCGCCGCGATCCGCACCGCCGCCGTCAGCCCGTTCCGCACGGCGGCAAGATCGCGCGGCCCGCCGCGTTCCAGCGAAAGCCGCGAGAGCGCCCGGTCCATGTCGGGCACCCGCGCCAGGGCGTCGCGCAGGTCGGCAGTCAGTCGCGCGTCCTCGACCAGCGCCGCCACCCCCGCCTGCCGCCTGTGGATCAGCGGCAGGTCGCGGCTCGGCGCGGAAATGCGACGTTCCAGCAGCCGCCCGCCCGGCGCTGTCACCGTCCGGTCGATGGCGGCGAGCAGCGAGCCCTCGCGCCCGCCCGACAGCGCCTGCGTCAGTTCCAAGTTGCGCCGGGTGGCCGCGTCGATCTGCATGGTGCCATGGCCGCTTTCCCGCACGGGGGGCGACAGCCGCGGCATCCGCCCGCGCTGGGTCAGCATCAGGTAATCCGCGATGGCGCCCATCGCCGACAGTTCGGCTCGGGTGAACTGGCCGAAGCCGTCCAGCGTCTCGATGCCGTAAAGCTCGCAAAGGCGGCGGACGGCGGCGGTGGAATCGAAGCTGGCCGCGGAAAGTTCGGTCAGCGCGGCGCCGGCCTCATGGGCCACGTCGTCCAGCTTTGATCCGTCCAGCGCCAGCAACTCGCGCGGGGCGTGGCGGGCGAGTTCCGGGCCAAGGCGGACCTGCGGGCAGGGGGCGACCCGCAAGGCGCCCGTGGAAATGTCCACCCAGGCCAGTGCGCAGTCGTCCCGCACCGTGGCGAAGGCGGCGAGGAAGTTGTGCCGCCGCGCCTCCAGCAGCGATTCCTCGGTCAGCGTGCCGGGCGTCACCAGCCGCACCACGTCGCGGGCGACGACCGATTTCGAGCCGCGCTTCCTGGCCTCGGCGGGGTCTTCCATCTGCTCGGCGATGGCCACGCGGAACCCCTTGCGGATCAGGGTCAAAAGGTAGCTTTCGGCGGCATGGACCGGAACGCCGCACATGGGGATCGGCTCGCCCAGGTGGGTGCCGCGCTTGGTCAGGGCGATGTCCAAGGCGCTCGCGGCGGCCACCGCGTCCTCGAAGAACATCTCGTAGAAATCGCCCATCCGGTAGAACAGCAGCGCCCCCGGGTTGGCCTCGCGGATCGCGAGATACTGGGCCATCATCGGGGTCGGCTGATCGGTCATGGTCGGGCCTCGGGTCGGAACCCTGCCGTTCTAGTGGGGCCCGCGCGGCTTTGGAACCGGCCGGATTCCATTGGACATGGACCGGACCCGCTGGCAGCGTCATGTAAACGGGAAAGGGAGGGTCCCATGAGACTGATCGCCGCCACCCTGATGCTGGCCGCAGGCCCGGCCTTGGCCGACTGCCCGCCCCCGGCGCAGATGCAGGAGGCCGCCCGCGCCTGGGCTGCGGGCGAGCGCCTGCCCGACCCCGGCGTCACCACCGTCGAGGATGCCGCCTGCGCCTATGCCCCCTTCCGCGAAGCGCTTGAGGCCGAGATGGGCGCGCCCGTCGGCTGGAAGGTCGGCTTCACCTCGAAGCCCGCGCAGGAACGCTTCGGCGTCACCGCCCCGGTCGCGGGCGCGCTGTTCGCGCCGATGATCTTGCAGGACGGGGCCGAGGTCTCGCTGGCGGGCAGCCGCTCGCCCTTCTACGAGGCCGACCTGATCGTGACCGTCGCCGACGCCGCGATCAATCAGGCGACCACGCGGGAACAGGTCGCAGCCAGCCTGTCCGACGTGCGCCCCTTCATCGAACTGCCCGACATGGCTCTGGCCGAGGGGGTGAAGCCCACGGGGCCGATCATGGCCTCTTACGGCGTGATCCCGTGGCGCGGGGTCATCGGGCAGGGCGTGGCGTTGGCCGACCTGGCGGACCCGGTGGCGGACCTCGCCGCGCTGACGGTCGAGCTGAAGGCCGAGGGCGCCGAGCCGGTCACCGGCACGGGCGAGATGCTGCTGGGCCATCCTCTGGACGTAGTGCTGTGGCTGATCGGCCATGGCGGCGTGACGTTGGAACCGGGCCAGATGATCTCGCTCGGCTCGCTCAGCCCGCTGGTCGAGGCAACGCCGGGACTGACAGTGACGGCCGATTACCAGATCGGCGGTAAGCCGATGCGCGTGGCTGCGACGCTGACGCCATAGCTGTTGAACCGGCAAACGGGCGGCGCTAGCGTCGCCGGGCAGGGACGGTCCTGCCCCTATGGAACCGCATCCGGGACGGCCCGGCGTGAAAGCGAGGTCGTCTGATGGCATGGGCGCAACTGTTCGTGGCCGGCATCCTGGAAGTCATCTGGGCCTATGCAATGAAGCAGTCGGACGGCTTCTCGCGGCTTTCCTACACCATCATCACCTTTGCCGGCATGATCGCCAGCTTCTGGCTGCTTGCGCTGGCGATGCGCCTGCTGCCGCTGGGCACCGCCTATGCCGTCTGGACGGGGATCGGGGCGGCCGGGGCCTTTGTCCTTGGCATCGCCCTGCTGGGCGAAAGCGCCTCTCCCGGCCGCCTGATCGCCGCGGCGATGATCGTCGGCGGCATCGTCCTGATGCGGGTCGCGTCCTAAAGCACCCGCTGCAGGAACTCGCGCGTTCTCGGGTCGGTGGGCTCTGTGAATATCCGCTCGGGCGGGCCTTCCTCGACGATGAGGCCGCCGTCCATGAAGACCACGCGGTCGGCGATCTCGCGGGCGAACTGCATCTCATGCGTCACGACGACCATGGTCTGCCCGGCCTCGGCCACGCGGCGCATCAGGGCCAGCACCTCGCCCACCCATTCGGGGTCGAGCGCGCTGGTGGGTTCATCGAGCAGCATCAGGTCCGCGTCCAGCGCCATCGCCCGGGCGATCCCGATCCGCTGCTGCTGGCCGCCCGACAGGTTCGCGGGCCAAGTATCCGCCCGGTCGGCAAGGCCGATGTCCTGCAGGATCGCCATCGCGCGGGCGTCGGCCTCGGCGCGGGCCATGCCCTGCACCACCACCAGCCCCTCGGCGATGTTCTGCCGCGCGGTCTTGTTGGCGAACAGCGCGTAGTTCTGGAACACGAAGGAGGTCCGCCGCCGCATCGCCAGCACCTGGCCGCGCGAGGCTTTCGCGGCATCGACCGACAGATCGCCCACCTGCACCGTGCCCGCCTGCGCCCGTTCGAGGAAGTTCCAGCAGCGCAGCAGCGTGGATTTGCCCGTCCCGGAGGGACCGATCACCGCCACGCATTCCCCGGGCTCGACGCAGAGGTCGATGCCGCGCAGCACGACGTTCTCGCCGAAGCGCTTGGTCAGGCCGGTCAGGCTCGCCCCGCAGCGCCCGCTCATGCCGCGCGCCTCCGGGCGTTGCGGCGTTCGAGCCAGCCCTGCACCCGTGCCAGCGCCTCGACCATGATCCAGTAGAGGCAGGCGACCACGAGGAAGGATTCCAGATAGCGGAAGCTGCCCGCCGCCTCTTTCTGTGCCGCGCCCATCATCTCGGTCACGCCGAGGGTGAAGGCCAGCGAGGTCGATTTCAGGATGTCCACGAAATAGTTGACCATTGTGGGGGCAAAGACGCGGGCGGCCTGCGGCAGGATGATCCGCCGCATGGTCTGCCCTTCGGTCATGCCCACCGCACGCGCCGCTTCCCACTGGTCGCGGGGCACGCCGGTGATCGCGCCGCGCAGCGATTCCGCCATGTAGGCCGCGAAATGCAGCGTCAGGCCAAGGATCGCGGCCGTCACCCCGTCGATGCGGATGAAAGCCGGGATCGCCTGCGGCAGCCCGTAGTAGAACAGGAACAACTGCACCAGCAGCGGCGTGCCGCGGAAGAAGCTGATGAACACCCCCGACACCTGGTGCAGGACCGGCACCCGCAGGACGCGGATCACGGCCATGATCGCCGCCAGCACCAGCGCGCCCGCCATCGAGGCCACCGCCATGCCGATGGTCAGCGGCACATAGCGCAGGATGACCGGGATCAGCCCCGCCATGTAGTCGAGGTTCAGCACCCTCGGCTACTCGGCCGCAGGCTTGGTGATGTCGGTGCCGAACCACTTGTCGCTGATCGCCGTCAGCGTCCCGTCCTCGGACATGGCGGCCAGCGCGGCGTCCACGCGGTCGCGCATGGCGACCCCGGCCTCGTCGTTGCGGAAGGGCAGGGCATTCCTGATCTCGCTGAAGGGCGCCCCCGCGAGTTGCAGCGGCAGGCCGCTTTCCTTGATCTTCTGCGCGGAACTGACCCGGTCCATCACGAAGGCGTCCACCCGGCCCAGCGCCACGTCCTGTTCGAGGTTGCCGTCATAGGTGCGGATGTCGATCTGGCCGGCGTTCGGCATCTCGCGCAGCAGCTGCTCGAAGTTCGACCCCAGGCTGACCGCCACCGACTTGCCGGCAAGGCTTTCCGGGCCGGTGATCTCCTCGTTCCCTTCCCGCGTGACCACCTGCGCGCCGTCATAAACATAGGGACGCGAGAAGACGAAGCGCGCCTCGCGCTCGGGGGTGATGGTGATCTGGTTGGCGACGGTATCCACCCGGCCCGATTCCAAGGCCCCGATCAGGCCGGAAAAGGCCATGGTGACGAACTCGACCTGATCGCCGGTCCGTTCGCCCACGGCGTTCATCACATCGACCTCGAAGCCCTGCAACTGGCCCCCTTGGGTGAAGGTGAAGGGGAAGTAGCCGCCCGACATGCCCACCCGGATCGTCTCGGCCGCAGCAGCGCCGGACATCAGGGCAAGGGCGAGGGCGGCGGACAACATCCTGTTCATGGGGAAAGCCTTTCTGCTGGCAGGGCCTCTGGCAACGACGCCGCGACCGCCCGCGTTCCACTGACGCGTTGCGCCGACTGTGCCTTGTCGGCCATTCTGGAGCAACAGGAATGGGGGAGAGAGGGATCATGACCGACAGCAACCAGCCGCACCGCTCGCGGATCACGCCGGAAGAGGCGCTGGCCTATCACCTGGAACCCTGTCCGGGAAAGCTGGAAATCGTGCCCTCGACGCCGATGGCGACCCAGCGCGACCTGAGCCTCGCCTATTCCCCCGGCGTGGCCGTCCCGGTCGAGGCGATCGCGGCGCATCCCGAGACCGCCTATGACTACACCACCAAGGGCAACCTCGTGGCGGTGATCTCGAACGGCACCGCGATCCTTGGGCTGGGGAACCTGGGCGCGCTGGCCTCGAAGCCGGTGATGGAAGGCAAGGCGGTGCTGTTCAAGCGCTTCGCCGACGTGAACGCCATCGACATCGAGCTGGACACCGAGGACCCCGAGGAGATCATCCGCGCGGTCAGCCTGATGGGACCGTCCTTCGGCGGCATCAACCTGGAGGACATCAAGGCCCCCGAATGCTTCATCATCGAAAGCCGCCTGAAGGAGATGATGGACATCCCCGTCTTCCACGACGACCAGCACGGGACGGCGGTGATCTGCGCGGCAGGGCTGCTGAACGCGCTGGAACTGTCGGGCAAGCGCATCGAGGACGTGAAGATCGTGCTGAACGGCGCGGGCGCGGCGGGGATCGCCTGCCTCGAACTGCTGAAAGCCATGGGGGCGCGGCACGAGAACTGCATCATGGCGGACACCAAGGGCGTGATCTACCAAGGCCGCACCGAGGGGATGAACCAGTGGAAATCGGCCCATGCCGTCGCCACCGAGGCGCGGACGCTGGCGGATGCCATGGTCGGCTGCGATGTGTTCCTGGGCGTCTCGGCCAAAGGAGCGGTGACGCAGGAGATGGTCCGGTCCATGGCACCGAACCCGGTCATCTTCGCCATGGCCAACCCCGACCCCGAGATCACGCCCGAGGAAGCCCATGCCGTCCGCCCCGACGCCATCGTGGCCACGGGGCGCTCGGATTACCCGAACCAGGTCAACAACGTCCTTGGTTTCCCCTACCTGTTCCGCGGCGCGCTCGACATCCACGCCCGCGCCATCAACGACGAGATGAAGATCGCCTGCGCCCGCGCGCTGGCGGAACTCGCCCGGCGCGAGGTGCCCGACGAGGTGGCGGTGGCCTACGGCCGCAAGCTCAGCTTCGGGCGCGACTACATCATCCCGACCCCCTTCGATCCCCGGCTGATCCACGTGGTCCCGCCCGCGGTGGCGAAAGCGGGGATGGACACCGGCGCCGCCCGCCGCCCGATCATCGACATGGAGGGCTACGTCCAGACCCTGCGCCAGCGGATGGACCCCACCGCCGCGATCCTGCAGGGCATCCATGCCCGCGCCCGCCACGCGCAGGCGCGAATGATCTTCGCGGAAGGCGACGACCCGCGCGTGCTGCGCGCGGCGGTGGCATGGCAGCGCGGCGGCCTGGGCCGGGCGCTGGTGGTGGGACGAGAGGCCGACGTGGCCGAGAAGCTCGCCGCCGAGGGCATGGCCGACGCCGTGCGCGAGCTTGAGGTTGTCAGCGCCCTCACTTCGCCGCACCTGAATACCTATCACGAGGCGCTCTACAAGCGCCTGCAGCGGCAGGGCGTGGACCGCGACGACGCGCTGAAGCTCGCCCGGCGTGACCGCCATGTCTTCGCCGCGCTGATGCTGGCGCATGGACATGGCGACGCGCTGGTGACGGGGGCCACGCGCAAGGCCTCGCACGTCCTGTCGCAGGTGGGGCAGGTCTTCGACGTGCGGCCGCAGGACGGGGCGGTGGGCATCACCGCCGTGCTGCACAAGGGCCGGATCATCCTGATGGGCGACACGCTGGTCCATGAGTGGCCCGAGGCCGAGGATCTGGCCCTGATCGCCACCCGCGGCGCCCATGTCGCCCGCGTCCTGGGGCTGGAGCCGCGCGTGGCCTTCCTGTCATTCTCCACCTTCGGCCATCCGGTCAGCGAACGCGCGACCAAGATGGCCGAGGCGCCGAAGGTACTGGACCGCCAGGGCGCCGATTTCGAATACGAGGGCGAGATGACCGCCGATGTCGCCCTGAACCCCGAAGCGGCGGCCCGCTATCCCTTCAGCCGTCTGACCGGCCCTGCGAACGTGCTGGTGGTCCCGGCGCGGCATTCGGCCTCGATCAGCATCAAGCTGCTGCAGGAAATGGCCGGGGCCACGGTGATCGGGCCGATCCTGACCGGCGTGCCGAAGCCGATCCAGATCTGCGGCAGCGGCTCGACCGTGAACGACATCCTTAACATGGCCGCGATGGCCGCGGGCCGGCTGGGGCAGGTCGCATGAGCTGGACCGCGCTGCTGGCGCAGGCGCGCACCGGCGCGCGCCTGCGCCATTCGCCGCATCATGGCGAGGTCCACTGGCGGGCCGTGGCGGCGACCGGGCTGGAACTTGCCCGCCGCGACCTTCGCGCCGATCCGGCGATCTGCATGGCCTTTGCGGTGCTGCACGACTGCCGCCGGGTGTCGGAACACCGCGACCCCCGTCATGGCCCCGCCGCGGCCGGGGTGGCGCAGTCCAGCGAGACCTTGCTGGCGCTGCTCGGTTCCGACCGCGCCGCGCTGGTGGCCGAGGCCTGCTTTCACCACGAGGGCGGCAAACCCCGCCGCGACCAGCCGCTGATCGGAGCCTGCTTCGACGCCGACCGCTTCACTTTGGGGCGCGTCGGCATTGAGCCGGAGCCTCGGTATTTCTCAGTGATCCACCACGATCCGGCCTTCGCCGAGATGGTGCGCTTCGCCGAGGATGCCACCGACGACCCGCCGGGATGGGAGGAACTGTTCGCGCGGTTGGGCTGAGACGCCAATCATGGCAATCTTTGCCAAACGAAGGAACGCACCTCGGCCACGATGAACGTCTCGCTGCCCGATCAGATGAAGGACTGGGTCGAGCAACAGTCCGACGCCGGGCGCTGCGCCAACAGCAGCGACTATATCCGCGGCCTGATCCGCCGCGACCAGAGCAAGGCCGGGAAGATCGCCCGGATGCAGGCGCCGGTGGATGAGGGGCTTGCAAGCGGCGTGAGCCCGCGCAGCCTTGAAGCGCGCCGCCTCGCCGGACTTTCCGGCCGCGCATGAGGTTGCATCTCACGCGGGCGGCGGAGGGCGATCTGATCAGGATTTTTTCTCGACGGGATCGACCGCCACGGCCCGACGCAGGCCGGAGGCCTGCCAGCGGCGCCTGCATCACAGCCTTGCCCTGCTGGCCGACCAGCCCGGCATGGGGGCGCTTGCGCCCCGGGTTCCGTCAGCCGATCCGAAGCCTGCCGGTCGGCAGCCACCTTACGCTTTACCCACGGCTTGACGGTGAGGTGCGGGTCGTCCGCATCCGCCACCATCCTGAGGACTGGTTTCCCCGCTGACGGACGTTCAGCCCGCGAACAACTCGCCCCGCGCGACCTGCCGCTGGCGCTCGCGGAACCTTTCGCGGTCGGCCTCGGAATACTCGTCCGCGCAGAGGTGGCAGCGCACCCCTTCCTCGTATTCGGGCCGCGCGGCGTCCTCGGGCGCCAGCGGACGGCGGCAGGCGTGGCACAGCACATGCCCGCCGGGTTCCAGCCCGTGGGTCAGGCTCACGCGCCCGTCGAAGACGAAGCAGGCTCCGTTCCAGAGGCTTTCGCCCTCGGGCACGTCTTCCAGATACTTCAGGATGCCGCCCTGCAGGTGGACGACCTCGGACACGCCCTGCGACACGAGGAAGCTGGTCGATTTCTCGCAGCGGATGCCGCCGGTGCAGAACATCGCCACGCGCTTTCCGGCGAAACGCCTGGCGTTCTCGGCCCACCATCCGGGGAACTCGCGGAAGCTGCGGGTGCCGGGGTCCACTGCGCCACGGAAGCTGCCGATGGCGACCTCGTAATCGTTGCGGGTGTCGATCACGACCGTATCGGGGTCCGAGATGACCGCGTTCCAGTCCGAGGCCCCGACATGGCGGCCCGCACGGGCGGTCGGATCGACCTGCGGCTGGCCCATGGTCACGATCTCGGGCTTCACCCGGACCTTCATGCGGCCGAAGGGCAGTGCCCCGGCCGCGCTTTCCTTCCACGCCATCGCCTCGAAGCCCGGCCATGCGCGGACATGGGCCAGCACGGCGTCGATGCCCGGACGCGGCCCGGCGATGGTGCCGTTGATCCCCTCGCGCGCCAGTATCAGCGTGCCGCGCAGGCCCCGCGCCTGACACAGCGCCATCAGGCCCTCGCGCCGGGCCGAAGGATCGGGAAGCGGGGCAAAGTGATAAAGGGCGGCCACAACGAACATGGGCGCGGCCTAGACCGGCCGCGCCCATGAAGGCAAGCTCATGCGACGGGGATCAGAACTCGATCCCCAGCGCGATGGGGCCGAGGATATAGGCCGCCAGCGTGATCAGCACGACGCTGACCGCGTTCATCAGCGCCCCGCCCCGGACCATCTGCGCCATCGTGACGCGGCCGGTGGCGAAGACGATGGCGTTGGGCGGCGTGCCCACCGGCAGCATGAAGGCCAGGCTCAGCGCCAGCGTCGCCGGGACCAGCAGCAGGAAGGGGTCCACCCCGATGCCCGGCGCCACCACGCCCAGGATCGGCACGATGGTCGCCGCCATGGCGGTGTTCGAGGCGATCTCGGACACCATCACCACGATCGCCGCCAGCGCGACCACCAGCCAGACCGTGGGCAGGCTGCCGAGGCCCGACACCCGTTCCCCGAACCAGGCGTCCAGCCCGGTCGCGGACACCGCCGCGGCAAGGCTCAGGCCGCCGCCGAACAGCAGCAGGACGCCCCAGGGCAGCCCTTCCTCGGCGTCCTTCCATTCCAGCAGCATCTGGGTCCGGCCGCGGCCGGGCAGGATGAACAGCAGGATGCCGGCCGCGATAGCGGTCGCGGTGTCGTCGAAGCCCCCCAGCCAGGGCGCAACGGCCGCGATGGAGGGGATCGAGGCCAGGATGCTCGGCACGATCCAGAAGAAGGCGGCGCCCAGGAAGACCAGCAGCACCATCCGCTCGCCCTGGCTCAGCGGGCCGAGTTCGCGGATCTGTTCCTCGATCAGCCCGCGCCCGCCGGGGATCTCGGGCAGGTCGAAGCGGTACATCACCCGCGTCATCAGGAACCAGCCGATGAAGACGAAGACAAAGGCCAGCGGCACCCCGATCATCATCCAGTTGACGAAGCCGATGGGGCGGCCCAGCGTCTCGGCGGCATAGCCCGCGACGATGGCGTTGGGCGGGCTGCCGATCAGCGTGCCGATGCCGCCGATGGAGGCCGACCAAGCCACCGCCAGCACGATGCAGACGCCGAAATTGGCGATGTCGCGGTCCTTGACCGCATCGCTGATCGTCGCCCCATCGGCCAGCGCCTGGGCATCGGCCCGCCGCCCGCTGCGCTCGATCACCAAGGCCAGCACCGAGGTCGCGATGGGCAGCATCATCAGCGCAGTCGCGGTGTTGGACACCCACATCGACAGGAAGGCGGTGGCGAGCATCATCCCCAGCACCATCCGGCGCGGATGCAGCCCGACCCGCTTCAGCGTCATCAGGGCGATGCGCAGATGCAGGTTCCATTTCTCCATCGCGATGGCCAGCAGGAAGCCGCCGAGGAACAGGAAGATGGTGGAACTGGCATAAGGCGAGGTCGCCTGGCCCACGGTGCGGTCCGTCAGGGCGGGTACCAGCACGATGGGCAGCAGCGAGGTGATCGACAGCGGCAACGCCTCGGTCATCCACCATGTCGCCATCAGCGCCATGATCGCGGCGACGGCGCGGCCATCGGGCGTCAGGTCCTCCTGCGAGCCGAGCAGCGCATAGACCGCAAGCGCCACGATCACCCCCAGCGCCCGCAGGGACCACATCACCCCGGCGGATCGTCCCGAGGGCGCGTCCTCCTCAAGATCCCGCGCGGTTTCCATCCGGCTATGGTCGGTCATGCAACTCCTCCATCGGTTCAGACGATTCGCGGTGCGGTAAGTAGATTTGCAGCCAGATACCAGCGCGCGGCGGCTATGCGGCTGGCGCAATGCTGATCGTTCCGGACTGCCGGATGGCACTTCACGTTGACGCAACCCGGAACGCTTCCTAAGGTTCGCCGTCCTCTTCGGGAAATCACATGCGCGCCCTGATCGTGGTTGATCTTCAAGTCGATTTCTGCCCCGGAGGCGCCCTTGCCGTGGCCGGCGGGGACGAGATCGTGGCCCCTGTCAACGCGCTGATGCAAGGCTTAGACGCCGTCATCCTGACGCAGGACTGGCACCCCGGGAATCATTCCAGCTTCGCCGCCAACCATCCGGGCGCGCAAGCCTTTTCCACCCTGCGGATGCCTTACGGCGACCAGGTGCTGTGGCCGCGCCACTGCGTCATCGGCTCGGACGGCGTGGCGTTCCATCCCGGTCTGGACAGCGCCCGCGCCGATCTGGTGATCCGCAAGGGCTTCCGCCCCGGCATCGACAGCTATTCCGCCTTCTTCGAGAACGACCGGACCACACCCACGGGTCTGGCGGGCTACCTGCGCGAGCGGGGCCTGACGGACCTGCATTTCGCGGGCCTCGCCCATGATTTCTGCGTGGCCTGGTCGGCCATCGACGCGGCGAAGCTGGGCTTCCGGTCCTTCGTGATCGAGGAGGCCACCCGCGCCATCGACCTCGACGGCTCGCTCGACGCGGCGCGCGCGGCCATGCAGGCGGCAGGAGTCACGGTCTCATGATGATCCCCACCATTGACATCGCCACTCGTGTCTACAACCACAAGTGGAAGATCGACCCGATCGTCCGGTCCCTGATCGACACCGACTTCTACAAGCTGCTGATGTGCCAGTCGGTCTTCCGCTACCGGCCGGACGTGTCCGTGACCTTCCGGCTGATCAACCGGTCAAAGGACATCCGCCTCGCTGAACTGATCGACGAGGGCGAGTTGCGCGAGCAGCTTGACCATGTGCGCGGCGTCTCGCTGACGCGGGGGGAATCGACCTGGCTGCGGGGCAACACCTTCTACGGCAAGCGCCAGATGTTCCGTCCCGACTTCATGGAGTTCCTCGAAAACCTGCGCCTGCCCGCCTATCACCTTGAAAAGCGAGACGGCCAGTATGAACTGACCTTCGAGGGCCGCTGGCCCGAGGTGATGCTGTGGGAAATCCCGGCGCTCGCCATCATCATGGAACTGCGGTCCCGCGCGGTGCTGAAGGACATGGGCCGGTTCGAGCTGCAGGTGCTTTACGCCCGCGCCATGACCCGGATCTGGGAAAAGATCGAGGCGCTGCGGGCGCTCGGCCCCGATCTTCGGATCGCCGATTTCGGGACGCGGCGGCGGCATTCCTTCCTGTGGCAGGACTGGTGCGTGCAGGCGATGATCGAGGGCCTGGGCGAGCGTTTCACCGGCACCTCGAACTGCCTGATCGCCCAGCGCCGCGACATCGAGGCGATCGGCACCAATGCCCATGAACTGCCGATGGTCTATGCCGCCCTGGCCGAGACGGACGAGGAACTGCGGCAGGCCCCCTACCGCGTGCTGGCCGACTGGCACGAGGAACATGACGGCAACCTGCGCGTCATCCTGCCCGACACCTACGGCACGCCGGGGTTCCTCGACAGCGCGCCCGACTGGCTGGCGGGCTGGACCGGCATCCGCATCGATTCGGGCGACCCGGTGGCGGTGACGGAATATGCGATCCGATGGTGGAAATCGCGGGGCGAGGACCCGGCGCAGAAGCTGGTGATCTTCTCGGACGGGCTGGACGTAGAGGAGATCGCGGCGCTGTTCCACCGCTTCAACGGGCGCGTGAAGGTCAGCTTCGGCTGGGGGACGTTGCTGACCAACGACTTCCGCGGGCTGGTGCCGGGCGACGGGCTCGCGCCCTTCAGCCTCGTCTGCAAGGCGGCGGCCGCGAACGGGCGGCCCACGGTCAAGCTGTCGGACAACCCCGAAAAGGCGACCGGGCCTGCGGACCTGATCCGCCACTACCGGCAGGTGTTCGGTGCGACCGAGGGGCAGCGGTTCGATCTGGTGGTGTGAGGGGTCGGCGGGACGGTGCGTGCAGAACAACTCCGCGACGCCTGTGCGGCTGAACGGTGCGTGCAAAGCACGCACCCTACGCTTCTGCGGATTTCGCGCCGGTGGATTTTATCATTTCCAAAGAATCATGGACATGGACGTAGGGTGCGTGGTCGCCACGCACCTTCCTCGTCACCCGGTCACACCATCCGCACCGGCCCGCCATATTCCGCCACGCGCCGGTCGGCGGTCAGAAGCTGCATCCCCTCGGTCATCGCCTGCGCGACCAGCATCCGGTCGAAGGGATCGCCATGCACCGGCGGCAGGGTGGGGATGGCAAGGCAATGCCGCCCCTCGACCGGCAGTTCAAGGTAGCCGTTGGCCAGAAGGCCGGGACGGAAGGACGCCGGATCAACGGTGAAATCCGGGCGGCCCTGGGCGAACTTGATCGCGATCTCCCACAGGCTCGCGGTGCTGAAATGCAGCCGGTTCTCGGGATCGCTCATCAGCGTCACCGCCGCCGGAGGCAGCTTCTGGACGGCGACGGCCCCCCAGATCAGCAGATGCGTGTCGATCAGCAGGTTCACGCCCTGGGCTTCCGCTGGTCGGGCGGGACGTAAAGCCCGCTGCCGTCATACTTGCCCTCGAACATCGCCTGGATTTCTTCGGCCATCATGTCGTCGAAGTCGTCCGGCACCTCGAACTGGCCCTGCATGAAGCCCAGGCGCCGCGGTGCCGGCTGTTCCACAAGCGTCACCTTGACCACCGGCTTGCCGGCGCGGGCGATGATGAAGGGCTCGCCCTTTTCCACGCCTTCGACAAGACGCGAAAGATGGGTCTTGGCCTCGTGCATGTTCACGGTCTTCATGGCGGCATCCCTTGGTGGACTAACTCAATCTAGTCCACCAAGGCCTTCCGTTCAATCAACTGCCGGATCGCGCCACCTGTTGACCAGCGGATAGCGCCGGTCGAGCCAGAAGGACCGGGGCGAGACGCGGGGACCGGGGGCGGCCTGATACCGCTTCCACTCGCTGGTATAAAGCAGCCGCTCGACCTGCCGCACCGTCTGGGGGTCATGGCCCGCAGCCACCAGGTCGGCGATCGACTCGTCGCGCTCGACCATCCCGGTGAGGATCGCGTCCAGCACCTCATAGGGCGGCAGGCTGTCCTGGTCGGTCTGGTCCGGGCGCAGTTCGGCCGAGGGCTGCTTGTCGATGATGACCGGCGGGATCACCTCGCCCGCGGGCGCCTGCATCCAGCCGCGGTGGTTCTCGTTCCGCCAGCGGCAAGTCTGGAACACCCGCGTCTTGTAAAGATCCTTCAGCGGATTGTAGCCGCCCGCCATGTCGCCGTAGATCGTGGCATAGCCCACGCCGACCTCGGACTTGTTGCCGGTGGTCAGCAGCATCTCGCCGAACTTGTTGGACACCGCCATCAGCAGCACGCCCCGCAGGCGGGACTGGATGTTCTCCTCGGTCAGGTCGGGCGCGGTGCCCGCCATCACCCCCGACAGCGCCTGCGTCACCGCATCAACCGGCCCGGTGATCGGAATCGTGTCCATGCGGATGCCCAGCCGCCGCGCCAGTTCCTCGGCGTCGTCGAGCGACCCCTGCGAGGAATATTCGGACGGCAGCCGCACTCCGCGCACGTTCTCCGGTCCCAGAGCGTCGGCGGCAATGGCCGCGACCAGCGCCGAATCGATGCCGCCCGACAGGCCCAGCAGCACCTTGCGGAAGCCCGACTTGCGAACGTAATCCCCAAGCCCGAGGCAGATCGCCCGGTAATCCTGTTCCCATTCATCGGGCTGCGGGACCATCTCGCCGCGCTCGGCCCGCCAGCCCTCCGGCGTGCGGGTGAAGTCGACATGGGCCACCGCCTCCTCGAAGGGCGCAAGCTGCACCACCTTGTGCCCGCCGGGGTTCAGCACGAAGCTTGCCCCGTCATAGACCTGATCGTCCTGCCCGCCGACCATGTTCAGGTAGACCAGCGGCAGCCCCGTCTCGACCACGCGGGCGACCATGTGGCCCATCCGCAGGTCCAGCTTGTTCCGGTGATAAGGGCTGCCGTTCGGCACCACGAGGATCTCGGCCCCCGTCTCGGCCAGCGTCTCGGACACGCCCGGCCACCAGGCATCCTCGCAGATGGGGCTGCCGATGCGGACGCCATCGACGGCATAGGGGCCACTGATCGGGCCGGGGTCGAACAGCCGGTATTCGTCGAACAGTTCCTTGTGCGGCAGTTCGTGCTTCAGCACCCGCGCCGTGATCCGCCCGCCCTGCAGCACGACCCATGCGTTGTGCAGCTTGCCCTCGACCCGCCAGGGAACGCCGATGCCAAGCGCGGGGCCGTCGGCGCAGTCTGCGGCCAGCCGCTCCACCACACGCTGGCAGTCGTCCAGGAAGGCGGGCTTCAGCACCAGGTCCTGCGTCTGGTAGCCGGTCAGGAACATCTCGGGCAGCGCGACCATCTGCGCCCCCGCGGCCTTGGCCTGATCCCATGCGGCGCGAGCTTGGGCGGCATTGCCCTCAAGGTCGCCCACCGTGGCGTTCAGTTGCGCGATGGTCAGGCGGAAGCGGTCGGTCATCGCGGTTCTCCGGTCATGTCACGCTGGACGATAGGGCGGCGCCGGGGGAAGGTGAAGATGCCCGCGCGCCCTCTCTCTTTGCGCGGCGCTGCGCGCTGCGCTACAGGTGCGGCCAAACGGCGGGCGGCAGACCCGCGACCATGAAAGGCTTGAGCCGATGAAACCCGCAGTCCTTGCCGCGGCGCTGGCCGGTCTGGCGATTCCCCTTTTCGCCCCGGCGGTCCACGCGCAGGCCGAGGCCGTCGTCACCAAGCAGTATGACGACGGCGGCGTCTACGAAGGCACCTTCCGCAACGGCCGCCAGCACGGGCGCGGCACCTATACGCTGCCCTCGGGCTACAGCTACGAGGGCGACTGGGTGGACGGCGAGGTCAGGGGGCAGGGCCGCGCCACCTATCCCGACGGATCGGTCTACGAAGGCCAGTTCGAGAACGGCAAGCCCCATGGCAAGGGCCGGATCACCTATGCCGACGGCGGCACCTATGAGGGCGACTGGGCCGAGGGCGAGATCACCGGGCAGGGCCGCGCCACCTATGCCAATGGCTCGACCTACGAGGGCGGCTTCGACAAGGCCCTGCACCACGGCAAGGGCCTGCTGACCCAGCCGGGCGGCTACCGCTATGCCGGCGACTGGGTGCGGGGCGCGCGCGAAGGGCAGGGCCGGATCACCTATCCCGACGGGTCAGTCTACGAAGGCGGGATGCTGGCCGGGATGCGCGCGGGCCAGGGCAAGCTGACCATGCCGGACGGGCTGGTCTACGAGGGCGGCTGGGCCGGGGGGCAGATGTCGGGGCAGGGGCGGCTGGTGCAGCCCTCGGGCGACATCTACGAAGGCACCATGGTCGCGAACCGGCGCGAGGGCCACGGCCGCGCAACTTACGTCAACGGCGATGTCTACGAGGGCGGCTTCCGCGCCGACAAGCGCCACGGGCAGGGCGTCTTCACCGGCACCGACGGCTATCTTTACGACGGCGGCTGGGTCGATGGCCGGATGCAGGGCGAGGGCCGCATCCAGTATCCCGACGGCTCGGTCTACGAAGGCATGCTCAAGGCCGACCAGCCGGACGGCAAGGGGAAGATCACCTATCCCGACGGCGCCACCTATGAGGGCGACTGGGTCGCGGGCGTGATCGAGGGGCAGGGGAAGGCCACCTATGCCAACGGCCTCAGCTACGAGGGCGGCTTCAGGGATGCCAGGAACGACGGGCTGGGCACCATGTCCCACCCCGACGGCTATGTCTACACCGGGGCCTGGAAGGACGGCCAGCGCCATGGCGAAGGCGCGGCCACCTATCCAGACGGCACCACCTATCGCGGCGGCTTCGCGGACGGGCTACGCGAGGGCGAGGGGGTGCTGATGACCCCCGACGGCTTCCGCTACGAGGGCGGCTGGAAGGCCGGAGAGATCGACGGCGAGGGCGTCGCGACCTACGCCAACGGCGATGTCTACGAGGGCAGCTTCGTCGCCGGCAAGCGGCAGGGCATGGGCGTGATGCGCTATGCCAGCGGCCGCGTGACGGAAGGGCAGTGGCACGACGACCGGCTGGAATCCGAAGCGGACGCCGGTGCGGCCCCCGCCGAGCCCTCCGTCACCCCGCCCGACGAGCCGGCGGGCGCGGCCCCGCCGTCCCCGGCCGCAGCAGGGACCGAACCCGGTTCCGCAGCCCCGGACAGCCCCGCGGTCCCCCCTTCCGATACGGAATGAACCCGCGGCCCCGGCGCGCTGCCCTGCGGGGCGGGTGAACGGCGCTGGCATTTCCCGGCAGTCCTCTGCTACACCTCCGCAATTCTGCAGCCGGAGATCGCCATGCCCCGCTGGACCCTGTCGCAGCGCCTGATCGCCTTTGTCACCATCCCCGCCGCCTTGCTTCTGCTCGTCTTCGGGTGGTTCCGGGCCGATGAGCCGGCGCAGTTCTTCAAGGAAGGCGGGGCGGTCGAGACGGTCTCGGTCCTGCTTCTGGCGCAGGGGGTCCTTTGCTGGTTCGCCGTCCATGGCCGCGCGGGCTGGCGCGACTGGCAGATCCCGGCGATCCTCGTGCTTTTCGCGATGCGCGAGATGGACTTCGACAAGCGATTCACCGAGTCCGGGGTTTTGAAGCTGCGGACCTATACCGGCGACGCGCCGCTGATGCTCAAGCTGACGGGCGCGGCGGCCATCCTGTTCTCGCTCTGGGTCATCTGGCGCATCCTTGCCCGCAACGGGCCGGGCTGGTGGCGCGGGTTGCGCGCGGGAAGATTCCCGGCCGTCGCGACCCTGCTGGCCATGGTCATGGTGGTCTTCGCCAAGGGCCTCGACGGGCTGGGCCGCAAGCTTCTTGACGTGGGAATCGTCATCTCGGACGGCCTCGACGGCCATGCCGGCCGGATCGAGGAGGTGCTGGAGCTTGCCGCCTGGTGGCTGCTGGCGCTCGCCATCGCCCGCTTGCCCGCCGCGCGGGCGCAGGAACCGCGGCCCAAGGACGGCGAAGACCCCGCCCGGCTGCCGCGCCGCGCCTGAGCCGCGGCCCTGTCCCCGTCGTTCCCGCGTCACAAATCCCACACCTGCGGCCAAATGCATCAGGGCAAGCGCCGCTGCCCGCTGGACGGGCGCAACCGGTGCCGCTAGAACCGCCCGTGCGAGGGCTGTCCACGGACGGCCCGACCCGTCATATCGGCCCGGCCTCCGCAGGTCGGCCCCGAACTGGAGATTGACCGTGTCCCACGCTGAAGACCACGCAGGAGACCACGGCGCCACCCGGAGGGACTTCCTCTATTACGCGACAGCCGGTGCCGGCGCGGTCGCGGCCGGGGCAGCGGCCTGGACCCTCATCAACCAGATGAACCCCTCGGCCGACGTGCAGGCCCTGTCCTCGATCCAGGTCGACATCGGCGAGGTCGCCGAGGGCACGCAACTGACCGTGAAATGGCTGGGCAAGCCGGTCTTCATCCGCCACCGCACCGCCGAGGAAATCGAGCGCGCCCGCGCCGACGACGGCGCCACGCTGATCGACCCGACCTCGCAGAACGCCAACAACCCCGACGCCAGCGCCGCCGACGAGAACCGCACGCTGGACGAGGAAGGCCGCTGGCTGGTCCAGATCGGCGTCTGCACGCACCTGGGCTGCGTGCCGATCGGCGACGGGGCGGGCGACTACCAGGGCTGGTTCTGCCCCTGCCACGGGTCGCACTATGACGCCTCGGGCCGCATCCGCCGCGGTCCGGCGCCGACCAACATGGCCATTCCCGTTGCGTCCTTCCTGGACGACACCACCATCAAGCTGGGCTGAGGAGAGCGACGATGTCCGCCGGTATTCCGACCGATGACTACGAACCCAAGACCTCGGCCGAGCGCTGGATCGACCGGCGCCTGCCGATCGTCCGCCTGATCGTCGATTTCGTCACCCTTCCCACGCCCAAGAACCTCAACTGGATGTGGATCTGGGGGATCGTGCTGACCTTCTGCCTTGTGCTGCAGATCGTCACCGGCATCGTTCTGGCGATGCACTACACCCCGCATGTCGACATGGCCTTCGCCAGCATCGAGCATATCATGCGCGACGTGAACGGCGGCCACTTCCTGCGCTACCTGCACGCGAACGGCGCCTCGCTGTTCTTCCTCGCGGTCTATCTGCACATCTTCCGCAACTTCTACTACGGCAGCTACAAGCCGCCGCGCGAGATCACCTACATCATCGGGATGCTGATCTTCCTGGCGATGATGGCGACCGCGTTCATGGGCTATGTGCTGCCCTGGGGGCAGATGTCGTTCTGGGGCGCGACCGTGATCACCGGCCTGTTCGGGGCGATTCCCGGCATCGGCCCGACGATCCAGACCTGGTTGCTGGGCGGGCCTGCGGTGGACAACGCCACGCTGAACCGCTTCTTCTCGCTGCACTACCTGCTGCCCTTCGTGATCGCGGCGCTGGTGATCGTCCACTTCTGGGCCTTCCACACCACCGGCAACAACAACCCGACAGGGGTCGAGGTGCGCCGCACCTCGCGCGAGGAAGCCGACCGCGACACCCTGCCGTTCTGGCCCTATTTCGTCATCAAGGACCTGCTGGCGATGGCCTTCATCCTGGTGATCTTCTTCGCCATCGTCGGTTTCATGCCGAACTACCTGGGCCACCCGGACAACTACATCGAGGCGAACCCGCTGGTCACGCCCGCGCATATCGTGCCGGAATGGTATTTCCTGCCTTTCTACGCGATCCTGCGCGCCTTCACCGCTGACGTCTGGGTGGTGATGGCGGTCAACTGGATCAGCTTCGGGATCATCGACGCCAAGTTCTTCGGCGTGCTGGCGATGTTCGGCGCGATCATCGTGATGGCGCTGGCGCCCTGGCTGGATACCAGCCGGGTCCGCTCGGGCCGCTACCGGCCGCAGTTCAAGTGGTGGTTCTGGCTGCTGGCCGTTGACTTCGTCGTCCTGACCTGGGCCGGGGCGATGCCGGCGGAAGGCATCTATCCCTATATCGCGCTGGCGGGTTCGGCCTACTGGTTCGGCTATTTCCTGGTGATCCTGCCGCTTCTGGGCGTGATCGAACGGCCGGCCCCGATCCCGAACTCCATCGAAGAAGACTGGAACGCTCATTCCGAGCGTCTGACCACCCCCGCCGAGTAAGGAGAGACGCGAATGTCCCTGAGAAACGTCACGCTCACGGCGGTCGCGGCTCTGTCCTTCGGGATGGCGGCGAATGCCCAGACGACCATCACGGTGCCGTTGAACGAACCCGGCACCACCGCGCCGGCCCCGACGGGGCCGGGCACCACCGTCACCCGCCAGGGGGACGGCACCAGCACGGTCGAATCGACCGGCACCGTGCCGCGCCCCGAAGGCGTCGCCCCGCAGAACCCGCCGATCGGCTTCACCGGCGCGACCCCGGACCTGCCCAGCACCTCGGCGCCGATGGACACCACCGGCACCGGCCCGGTGCAGCAGCGCACCGGCCAGCCCCGCGCCGGCAGCACCGGCCAGATCGGCCAGGGCGAGATGACCGGCGAGACGGCCGACACCACCGGGGTGACCCCCGGCCCGGTGACCCCCGACGACGGCGAGGCCCAGGACGGCACCGCCACGCCGGCCAGCCCCGACGCGGAAGCCGCGACGGATGACCGCGCGACGCCCGACCAGCCCGCCCCGGCGGCTGACATCCCCGAGCCGACCGGCGCCGAGCCCGAGGTGGTCGAGGACCGGGGGACCGAGGTGATCACCCCGACGCCCACGGCCGAACCGGGCGAACCCCCGGCCGCGCCCAGCTTCGGCCTGCCTGATGCTGCGACCGAGGCGCAGGTGACCGCCCCCGTTCCCGCCGCCGAAGGCGCGGCCCAGGCGGATGCGCCGGATACCGACGTGCCGCCCTCGCCCGCCGAGGATGTCGCGCCTGCCGACGTGCCCACGGCCGAGCCTGCGGATGCCGGGGCCGATGCGGCCGCCGTCGAGGCGCCTGCCGAGGAAGCGCCTGCCGAAGCCGACGCCGAGCTTGCCCCGGCGGACGAGGCGCCCGCCGCCATCCAGAACCCCGACGAGGTCCAGACCGAGGGCGGCGGTGCCGACGCCGCCGCGGCGACCGAGCCTGCGGGCGAGGGAGCCCCCGAAGGCGAGGTGCCGCCGGATCACGACGTGGCCGCGGACGGGGGCGATTCCCACGCCTTCCACCAGGAGATCCGCGACGCCGCCTTCAGCTTCGAGGGTCCCTTCGGCAAGTACGACCAGATGCAGCTTCAGCGCGGCCTTCAGGTCTATACCGAGGTCTGCGCGGGCTGCCACGGCCTGCAGTATGTCCCGCTTCGCACCCTGTCGGATTCCAACGGACCGGGCCTGCCGGACAACCAGGTCCGCGCCTATGCGGGGGAAATGTTCGTCGTTGATGCCGAAACCGGCGAAGAGCGCCCGCGCATCCCGACCGACAACTTCCCGACCGTCGTGGGCGAGGGGATGGGTCCCGACCTGTCGCTGATGGCCAAGGCGCGGGCGGGCTTCCACGGGCCCTACGGCACCGGCCTCAGCCAGCTTGTCAACGGCATGGGCGGGCCGGAATACATCTACTCGGTTTTGACCGGCTACACCGGCGAGGAGATGGAGCAGGCCGGCACCTTCCTTTACGGCAACAAGGCCTTTGCCGGCGGCTGGATCTCGATGGCGCCGCCGCTGTCGGACGATGCCGTGACCTTCGAGGACGGCGCTCCGACCGACCTTGACAGCATCGCCAAGGACCTCGCGGCTTTCCTGATGTGGACCGCCGAGCCGAAGATGATGGAGCGCAAGCAGGCGGGCCTTGTCTCGGTGCTGTTCCTGGTCGTGCTGACGGTGCTGCTGTTCCTGACCAACAAGCGCCTGTGGTGGCCGGTCAAGCACCGCGAGGACGTCCCGGGCGACGGTCGCTGACGCCCTCTCGCAGACCACCGGAACGCGCCCCTTTCGGGGCGCGTTCTGCTTTGCTGCGAAGGGCCGGCTGGGATCGCAATCGCGCGCCATGCGCAGCATGGTTCCGGCGGACCTAAGGGGGCTGCACCGATGCTCAGATATGGCAATTCCCGCGCCGCCTGCAGCATGGTTCCATGCAAGCGCCGCCCGGCCTCTCACCGCTATGCCGGAGAGAGATCGAAAGACTGACGGGCGACAGCCCGCGCCTGGAACCGACGCGCCTCGACCGCGTGGCATCCGCCATCCCGGCGGCGCAGATCCGCCTTGCAAGCGGTGATGCCGTCGCACGCTTGCTCAAGCGCCGGACCTGCAGGCAGCAAGCGTTGCAGGAGCTATGCTGTCCCCTTCCGAACGCTCCCCTGCGGAATGAAACGCCGGGCGCCATCCCTCGCGCCCGGCTCCCCGGCCTCGAATTCCTGAGGTGACGAAGACCAGGGCCACAGGACCCGCGCGCCCGCGAGGAACTGCCTTCCCCGCAGATCCCGTTTTTTCTTCATCGCAAAAATATCCCGGGATCGTCGTATCCGACGAGGGGCTGGCCCCCGCTCCGGCGCGTCACGCCAGCACGGTGGTCAAGGCTTCAGCGCTGCCGCTCGAGGATCGTTTTCGCGACCAGCACCACCAGCGCGATCAGCGTCAGAACCGTCGCGGCGGCAAAGGCGCCGACGATGTTGAGGTCGTTGAACAACAGTTCCACCTGCAGCGGCAGGGTGTTGGTCTTGCCCCGGATGCTGCCCGAGACGACGGACACGCCGCCGAACTCGCCCACCGCCCGCGCCGTGGCCAGCACCGCGCCGTAAAGCAGCGCCCAGCGGATGTTGGGCAGGGTGACGCGGCGGAAGATCTGCCAGCCGCCCGCACCCAGCGTCACCGCCGCCTGCTCCTGATCCGACCCTTGGGCCTGCATCAGCGGCAGCACCTCGCGCACGACGAAGGGGGTGGTCACGAACATCGTCACCATGACGATGCCCGGCAGGGCGAACAGCACGGTGATGTCGTTCTGCGCCAGCCAGCCGCCCAGATACCCCTGCCGGCCGTAAAGCAGCAGGTAGCAGATCCCCGCGATGATGGGCGAGATCGAGAAGGGCAGCTCGATCATGGTGGTCAGCAGCCCGCGCCCTGGAAAGCTGAACTTGGACAGAAGCCACGAGGCCCCGATCCCGAAGGCCACCGTCACCGGCACCACGATCACCGCGACCAGCGTCGTCAGCCAGATCGCGTGCAGCGTGCCGGGGTCGAGGATGTTGGCGACGTAAGCCCCCCAACCCGCCGACAGCGCCTGCACGAAGATATAGACCAGCGGCACGACCACCATGATGGCCGTCAGGACGAAAGCCGCGCCGATCAGCAGCACCCGCGTCATGCCGTGACCGCCCCGTAGCGGGCCGCGCGCAACTGGATCAGGTTCGAGACGAACAGCAGCGCCAGCGCCAGCAGCATCAGCACCAGCGCGATGGCCGCGGCGCCCTCGTAGTCGTATTCCTCGATGCGGATATAGGCCAGCAGCGAGGCGACCTCGGTGCGGAAGGGCAGGTTCCCGGCGATGAAGACGACCGCCCCGAACTCGCCCAGCGAGCGCGCGAAAGAGGTCGTGACGCCCCCCAGCCAGGCCGGCATGATCGCGGGGAAGATCACCCGCCGGAAGGTGGTGAAGCCGCGCGAGCCAAGGCTCGCCGCCGCGTCCTCCAGCGCCGGGTCAAGCTCCTCCAGCACCGGCTGGACGGCGCGGACCACGAAGGGGATCGAGGTGAAGGTCATCGCCAGCACGATGCCCCCCAGCGTATAGACCACCTGCAGCCCCAGAGGTTCCAGCAGCGCCCCGAACCAGCCGTTGGCGGAATACAGCGCCGTCAGCGACAGCCCCGCCACGGCGGTCGGCAGGGCGAAGGGAATGTCCATCAGCGCATCCAGCAGCCTGCGCCCCGGAAAGCGGTAGCGGACCAGCACCCAGGCCATCAGCAGGCCGTAGACGGCGTTGATGACCGTGGCCAGCGCCGCCGCAAGGATGGTGATCCGCAGCGAGGCCAGCGTCCTCGGCGCGGTGATGATGTCCCACAGCCGCGCCCCCCCGATCCCCGCCCCGGTCAGGACCAGGGCGATGATCGGAATCAGCACGATGATCGACAGGTACAGGACCGTCGTGCCAAGCGTCAGGCGAAAGCCGGGAAGGACGGCCCGCGCCCTGACTGCAGGGGCGTGGGTCAGGCTCATTGATTGACGAAGACCTGATCGAGGATGCCGCCCGAGGCGAAGTGCTCGGATTCGACCTTGTCCCAGCCGCCGAAGACCTCATCGACGTTCAGCAGCTCGACCGGCGGGAACTGGTCGGCGAACTCGGCGGTGACCTCCTCGTTGGCGGTGCGGTTGCCGCCCTCGGCCACCACGCGCTGCGCCTCGGGGGAATAAAGCCAGGTCAGGTATTCGGTCGCAAGCTCGGTGGTGCCGTTCTTTTCGGCGTTCTCCTCGACCACGGCCACGGGGAAGGCCGCGAACAGGCTGACCGGCGGCGTGATCGACACCAGCCCGCGGTCGGCATATTGGGCGGCGATCTGGCGTGTCTCGGCCTCGAAGGTCACCAGCACGTCGGCGATGCCCCGTTCCACGAAGGTCTGGGTCGCGGCCCGCCCCCCGGTGTCGAAGACCGGCACGTTGCCCATGATCCTGCGGACGAAATCCTGCGCCGCCGCCTGGTCGCCGTTGTTCTCGCGCAGACCGAAGGCATAGGCGGCCAGATAGGTGTAGCGCCCGTTGCCCGAGGTCTTCGGGTTCGGGAAGACCACCTGCACGTCCTCGCGCGCAAGATCCGACCAGTTCTGGATGTTCTTGGGGTTGCCTTCGCGCACAAGGAAGGCGGGGGCTGAATACCAGGGCGAGGCGCCGTTGGGGAAAGCCTCGCGCCAGTTCTCGGCCACCATGCCGCCCTTGGCCAGCATGTTCACGTCGGTTTCCTGGTTGAAGGTCACCACATCCGCCGGCAGCCCTTCCAAGATCGAGCGGGCCTGCCGCGAGGACCCCGCGTGCGACTGCTCGATGGTCACGTCGCGGCCGGTCTGTGCCTTCCAGTGTTCGGCAAAGACGGGGTTCAGGGCCTCGAACAATTCGCGGCTGATGTCGTAGCTGACGTTCAGCAGCCGGTCCTGTGCGAAGGCGGGCGAAGCCGCCAGCACCAGCGCGGCCACTGCCGCCTTGATTGCACCAAGTTTCATCGGAAAACCCTTTCAGGCGGTTTCAGCGGGAAAGACGGATGCGTGTTCCGGGCGCAGATGCACCCGCACGCCGGGGGCGATCTGGGCGGCGCGGGGGCTGCGCCGGCGCAGGTCGGCGGGGATCTTGGTCCCCGCGGCATCCGCCAGCACCAGCCGCAGATGCGCCCCGGTGTTGGTGACAGAAGCGATGGTCCAGGGACCGTCAGGGTCGGGAATCGGCGTCAGGTCCTCGGGGCGCATGAACAGCCGCGCCGGGCCGTCGGGCAGGGCGGAGGGCAGGTGGTCGGTCTCGATCCCCTCGGCCGCCACCCGGCCACCCCGGACGGCGACGGGCAGCTCGATCGTCGCGCCCATGAAATTTGCGACAAAGGGCGATGCCGGCGCGTCATGGATCGCCGCCGCGTCGCCTGACTGCACGATCCGGCCCCCGTCCAGCACCACCACCCGGTCGGCAAGCTCGAAGGCTTCCTCCTGGTCGTGGGTGACGAAGATCGTGGTCGTGCCCGTCGCGTCATGGACACTGCGGAGCCATTGGCGCAGGTCGCGCCGGACCGCCGCATCCAGCGCCCCGAAGGGTTCGTCCAGCAGCAGCACCGTGGGTTCGATGGCAAGCGCCCGCCCCAAGGCGACCCGCTGCCGCTGGCCGCCCGAAAGCTGCGCCGGATGCCGGTCGCCCAGCGCCTCGATCTGCAGGAAGCCCAGCAGCTCATCGACGCGGCGCGAGATCTCCGCGCGCGAGGGTCGCTCGCCCCTCGGGCGCACGGTCAGGCCGAAGGCGATATTGTCGCGCACCGTCATGTGCGGGAACAGCGCGTAGTTCTGGAAGACAAAGCCGATGCGGCGGTCCTGCGGGTCAAGCTTCAGCCAGTCCGCCCCGTCCACCGCCAGCCGCCCCGCATCGGGCCACTCAAGCCCGGCGATGATCTTCAGCAGCGTCGTCTTGCCGGACCCCGAAGGCCCCAACAGCGCCACCAGCTCGCCATCCGCGACGGTCAGGTCGATGCCTCGAAGCACCTCGGTCCTGCCGAAGCTTTTCGTCATCTGCGCGATCTCGATGGTCATGGGCGGCCTTTCCCTTGCATCGGGGCATCTAACCCCCGCAGCCCGGTGCAACAAGGGATTGCCGGGACAGGGGAAATCGCCGGATCAGACCGTTTTCCGCAGGCCGGGGCGGCATCTGCGGCAAGCGGGCCGCCATTCCGCGCAACGGCAGAAGATATCCTTGCAAAAGCCGCAGTGAGGGAAGTCTTTCCTTTTCTTGGCTGCTTCGATGCAGATTGCATGGCAAAACGTCCGCTTCGCCCGGTGCCGATCACATCAAAGCAAGGCCGGACCGCCAGTCTTCGCGACCGCCGCAACCTGCGCTGCAAAGGGCAGTCAAGGGGGCAGACGTCCGCTTTCAGGGATAACCGACCCGGTCCCTTGCCTCTGCATCGCCTGTGCATCATCCGTGCATCGGTTGTGCATCCACTGTGCGGCGCTTGTGGGGCCTTCCCGCAGAGCTTATCTCGCCCTCATGCGTATCCCCTTTTTGTCGCCCCGGCGGCCGACCGTTTCCGTCATCCGCCTGCAGGGCGCCATCGGCATCGCCGCGCGGGGCAGCGGGGCGGGGCTGTCGGACGCGGGCCTCGCGCCGATGCTGGCCCGCGCCTTCACCCGCGGCAAGCCGGTGGCGGTCGCCATTGCGCTGAACTCGCCCGGAGGCTCGCCCGTCCAGTCCTCGCTGATCGCGGCCCGCATCCGGCGGCTGGCGGACCGCCACCACATTCCGGTCCATGTCTTTGTCGAGGATGTCGCGGCCTCGGGCGGCTACTGGCTTGCCACCGCCGCCGACACGATCTGGGCGGACGAGTCCTCGGTGCTGGGGTCCATCGGTGTGATCTCGGCAAGCTTCGGTTTTTCTGAGCTTATTTCCCGCGCGGGGATCGAGCGCCGCGTCCATACCGCCGGCAGCGCCAAGTCCTGGCTCGACCCCTTCCGCCCGGAAAAGCCCGAGGATGTGGCCCGCCTGCACCGCCTGCTGGAACCCATCCACGAGGCATTCAAGGCGCAGGTGCAGGCCCGGCGCGGCGACAGGCTGGACCCCGCACGCGACTATTTCACCGGCGATGTCTGGGTCGGCCGCGAGGCCGTGTCCCTCGGCCTTGCCGACGGCATCGGCCATCTGGAACCCGTGATGCGCGAGTTTTTCGGCGACAAGGTGCGGTTCCAGGGCTATAGCCAGCGGGTGCCGTTCCTGCGGCGCTTCGGCATCTCGGCGGGCGATTTCATCGACGCGGCGGCCGAACGCGCCGCCTTCGTGCGGCTGACGCCGGGGGACTGAGAATGCTGAAGGTGGTGATCCTGTTCCTGCTGATCATGGTGGCGATGGCGCTGGCCTTCGGCCCCGGCTTCCGCCGCCTGATCGCCCGCCTTCTGGGCCTGCCCCTTGGCCGCTGAGGGCGTGGCGCTGGTCACCGGCGCCGCAAAGCGGCTGGGCCGCGCCATGGCCCTGGCGCTGGCGGAACGCGGCCAGGACGTCGCCATCCACTACAACGGCTCGGCCGAAGAGGCCGAGGCCACCGCCGCCGAGACCCGCGCCTTCGGCGTCCGCGCGCAGGCCTTCCACGCCGATCTGCTGGACGAGGATGCCACGCAGAGCCTTGTCCCTGCGGTGACGCAGGCGATGGGACCGCTCACGGTGCTGGTCAACAACGCCTCGGTCTTCGAATATGACACGCTGGCGACCGCGACCCGCGAAAGCTGGGACCGTCATATCGGCTCGAACCTGCGGGCGCCCTTCGTGCTGACCCAGGCCTTCGCCGCGCAACTGCCGCCCGCGCCGGAACAAGAGGGCGAGCCGGTCGCGCATGGGTTGATCGTCAATATGATCGATCAGCGGGTGCTGAAGCCGACGCCGGCCTTCATGACCTATTCGCTGGCCAAGGCGGGGCTGTGGGCGCTGACCCGCACCTCGGCGCAGGCGCTGGCGCCGCATGTTCGCGTCAATGCCATCGGCCCCGGCCCCACCATGCAGGGGGCGCGGCAAAGCGAGGACCACTTTGCCCGCCAGCGTGCCGGCACCATCCTGCAGCGGGGCGCGGATGCCGGGGATATCGTGCGGGCGCTTCTGTATCTGCTCGACGCTAGGGCGGTGACGGGGCAGTTGATCTGCGTGGATGGCGGGCAGCATCTGGGCTGGCGGACCCCCGACATCATCGGCGGCTGATTCCCGCGCGACGTTGACGCCGCGGCAGTTTGTCCACGCCGGCGCGGGCCGTCATGCAAGGTTCATGATTCTTCATAGGAAAACATCGACTTGCAGCGTGGATCAAAAATTCCAAGCAAAAACAATAGACTGATTATGTGCCTGTTTTTTGGGCAAAGCAAGGAAAGCCCAGTGAATCCTGATCGGGGCGATGTTGCTCCGCAGGCGTTCCACAAACTTATCCACAAAATCGGTGGACTCAAATCCGGTTGCATCCACCCCGCACTTGCGGGCTGAGAGCGGAATCACTTTCTAGGCCACATGGACGACTCTGCCCCCACCCCTGACGCGCTGACCGGCCACCGGCTGATCGCCGATTACTGCCGCAGGCTGGACTCCAGCCCCGGCGTCTACCGCATGCTCGATGCCCAAGGCGCAGTGCTTTACGTCGGCAAGGCGCGCAACCTGAAGGCGCGGGTGTCAAACTATGCCCGTCCCTCGGGCCATTCGGGGCGCATCGCGCGGATGATCCGCGAGACGGCCTCCATGATGTTCCTGACCACGCGCACGGAAACCGAAGCGCTGCTGCTGGAACAGAACCTCATCAAGCAGCTGAAGCCGCGCTACAACGTGCTTTTGCGGGACGACAAGTCCTTCCCGAATATCCTCGTGGCAAAAGCGCATCCCTTCCCGCAGATCAAGAAGCACCGGGGCGCGAAGTCGGAAAAGGGCGACTATTACGGACCCTTCGCTAGCGCGGGGGCGGTGAACCGGACGCTGAACCAATTGCAGCGGGTGTTCCTGCTGCGCTCCTGCACGGACGCGACCTTTTCCGCGCGCACGCGGCCCTGCCTGCTGCACCAGATCAAGCGCTGCAGCGCCCCCTGCGTCGGCCGCATCGACGAAGGGGCCTATGCCGAGCTGGTCGCGGATGCGGAACGCTTCCTGCAGGGGCGCTCCACCTCGGTGCAGGCGCGGCTGGCCGAGGACATGGCCGAGGCGGCGGAAGCGATGGAATATGAACGCGCCGCCGCCCTGCGGGACCGGATCAAGGCGCTGACCGCCGTGCAGTCGGTGCAGGCGATCAACCCCAAGGGCGTGGCCGAGGCCGATGTCGTGGCGCTGCACATGGAGGCGGGGCAGGCCTGCGTGCAGGTCTTCTTCATCCGCGGCAACCAGAGCTGGGGGAACCGCGACTTCTATCCCCGCACCGGCGGGTCGGAGTCGGCCGAGGAGATCATGCAGGCCTTCCTCGCCCAGTTCTACGACGACAAGGTGCCGCCGCGGCTGATCCTGCTGAGCCATGGGACCGAGGACCAGGATCTGGTGGCGCGGCTGCTGTCGGACCGCGCGGGCCGCCGCGTGGCGGTGGGCGTGCCGCAGCGGGGCGAAAAGGCGGCGCTGGTCGCGAACGCTCTGCGGAACGCGCGGGAAAGCCTTGCGCGCCGCCTGGCCGAAAGCGCCACGCAACGGCGGCTGCTGGAGGGGCTGGCCGAGGCCTTCGACCTGCCCGTGGTCCCGCGCCGGATCGAGGTTTACGACAACAGCCACATCCAGGGCGCGGCCCCGGTCGGCGGTATGATCGTCGCGGGTCCCGAGGGCTGGATGAAAAGCCAGTACCGCAAGTTCAACATCAAGGGCACCGAGATCACGCCGGGCGACGACTTCGGCATGATGCGCGAGGTGCTGACGCGCCGCTTTTCCCGGTTGTTGAAGGAAGACCCCGACCGCCAGAGCGAAGCCTGGCCCGACCTGCTGCTGATCGACGGCGGCGCGGGGCAGGTCTCTGCCGTCGCCGGGATCATGGCCGAGATGGGGGTCGAGGATATCCCCATGATCGGCGTGGCAAAGGGCGAGGACCGCGACCACGGCAAGGAGGAGTTCCACCGTCCCGGCCATCGGCCAAAGGCGCTGCCGATGAACGATCCGGTGCTGTATTTCACCCAGCGCCTGCGCGACGAGGCGCATCGCTGGGCCATCGGCACCCACCGGGCGCGGCGGACGAAGCAGGTGATGGCGAACCCCCTGGACGAGATCGCAGGCGTGGGCGCGTCCCGCAAGCGCGCGCTGCTGGCGCATTTCGGCAGCGCCAAGGCGGTGGCGCGGGCGGGGCTTGACGACCTGCAGGCCGCGCCGGGCATCTCGGCGGCGATGGCAAAGGCCATCCACGACCATTTCCACTCCGGGGACTGAGCCGCGTCAGGCCGCGCCGGCCGCCCGCACGACCGGTGGATCGCCGCCCTGCAGGGGGATGTCATCCTCGCGCCGGGGGATGTTGAAGCACAGCACGTTGCGGCTGCGTTCGCGGAAGTAGAACAGCGAGCGGGTGAGGTCGCGGATGATGACCCAACCGAACCCGCCCGAACGCAGCGCCGCAAGCTGGGGCGAGGGCGGCTGTTCCGGCCCCGCCAAGCAGCTTGATGGCAGCGGCGGGCCGTTGTCGCTGATCGCGCAGGCCAGCCCGCCCGCGTGGCCGGTGACGGTGACATGGATCGTGACCGGCGGGTGGCGCGGCCTGTCCGCCGCCGGCTCTTTCCCCGTCCCGGTCCCGTGCTGGGCGATGTTGTTGAGGATCTCGGCCATCACCAGTTCCATCCGCGCCAGCGCGTCGTCCGGGACCGCGCCCGCGAACCTGTCGCGCGCATCGATCAGCGCCCGCTGCACCGCCGCGGGGTTTGCGTCGAGGATGCGGTGGAACATCGGCGCGGCGGCTTCGACCCGGCTCATGACGGGGTTCCTTCCGCCTGCGCCACGGCATCGGTCGCGCTGCCGTGGATGGTGAAGACCAGGTCCATCCGCGTCAGCCGGAACACCCGGTCCACGTTGGGGGTCAGGCCGGCAAGCTCGATCCGGTGGCCCGGCGGCAGCGCCCGCCGGATCGCGAGGATCGCCCCAAGGCCGGAACTGTCCATGAATGTCACCATCGACAGGTCCAGCAGCAGGCATGGCCCGTGGCGCGACATGATTTCCCGCAGACGGTCCTTGAAGCGGATCGAAATGGCCGCGTCCAGCCGCGTTTCCCCGACGCGGGCGCGCACGCCGCCCTCGATCTCCTCGATCGTGATGTTCATCCCGGCCCCTTGCAGCGAATCCTTCGTTGCGACCATGGTTAGCGCGGATTCCTTACCAACCCGTAAGCACGCGAGAACCAGATGACCGAGGTTTATGTCCATGCCGCCGTCCGCACCCCCATGGGGGGGATGCAGGGCGTCCTGTCGCCCCTGACCGCCCCCGAACTGGGCGCCGCCGCCATCGCCGGGGCGCTGTCGCGCGCGGGCGTGGAGGGCGCGCAGGTGGACGAGGTGCTGATGGGTTGCGTCCTGCCCGCGGGGCAGGGGCAGGCCCCGGCCCGGCAGGCGGCTCTGGGGGCGGGGCTGCCGCAGTCGGTGCCTGCGGTCACGCTGAACAAGATGTGCGGATCGGGGATGCAAGCGGTGATGCAGGCCACGGATTCCATCCGCGCGGGTTCGGCGCGGACCATCGTCGCGGGGGGCATGGAGAGCATGACCAACGCGCCCTACCTGCTGCCCAAGATGCGCGGCGGCGCGCGGCTGGGGCATGGGCAGGTGATGGATTCCATGTTCCTCGACGGGCTGGAGGACGCCTATGACAAGGGCCGCCTGATGGGCACCTTTGCCGAGGATTGCGCCGAGGAATTCCAGTTCACCCGGCAGGCGCAGGACGACTACGCGCTGCGTTCCCTGACCCGCGCCCAGTCGGCGATCATGGAGGGCCGCTTTGCCGACGAAGTGGTGGCGGTGACACTCGCGACCCGCGGCGGAGAGACCGTGGTGGACACCGACGAGCAGCCCGGCAACGCGCGGCCCGACAAGATCCCGACGCTGAAGCCCGCCTTCCGCAAGGACGGGACGGTGACGGCGGCGAATTCGTCCTCGATCTCGGACGGGGCGGCGGCGCTGGTGCTGTCGGACGATCCCAAGGGCGCCATCGCCCGGATCGTGGGCCATGCCGGCCACGCGCAGGCCCCGGCCGAGTTCCCGACCGCGCCCGTGCCGGCTGCGGAAAAGCTGCTGGCGAAGCTCGGCTGGTCCAAGGACGACGTCGATCTGTGGGAGGTGAACGAGGCCTTCGCCGTGGTTCCCATGGCCTTCATGCAGAAGATGGGCCTGTCGCCCGACCGCGTGAACGTCAACGGCGGCGCCTGCGCGCTGGGCCATCCCATCGGCGCCTCGGGCGCGCGGATCGTCGTCACGCTGATCAACGCCCTGCGTCAGCAGGGCAAGATGCGCGGCATCGCCGCCATCTGCATCGGCGGCGGCGAAGGCACGGCGCTGGCGGTCGAGATGCTGTGACGCACCCGCGGGGGTTGCGACCTGCTTGCCGGGCTTGCCCATCAGGATATGATGGACCAAGGTGCCGCCCCTGCGGCATCGCCTTGTCCAGCCGGAGATCATGCCGTGGCCGCAGCGTCGTTCCGGGGGAATTTGCCGCCGCCCGCCCTTGATCATGCGCCCTCTCACGCCACGATCCGCGAGGATGGGGACGCGCGGTCGGACAGTGGCACCCGCTATTTCCTGCCCGAGGGCGATGTCTTCCAGGGCAGCATCGGGACGGCCGGCGACACCGACTGGATCGCCGTCACCCTGACGGCGGGACAGAGCCGGACGTTCCGCATGGACGGTATCTCGCTGGCCGACACCGTGCTTGAGCTGGTCGATGCAGAGGGCGCGAGCCTTGCCTACAGCGACGACGCGGGCGCGCTGGAACGTTCCGAGTTCACCTATACCGCGACCTCCAGCGGCATCCATTACCTCGTGGCCAGCGGGTTTTCCGCCCATGCCGGCAGCTACCGGATCAGCCATGGGCCCGCCCGGCCGGGACCCGGCCCCGGATCGGACGTGCTGACGATGACCGAGATTGCACGCTACCTGACCGACGGCTTCTGGGCGGATCACGGCTATTTCCGCCATGCCCATGACGCGCGGCAGGGCTCGGTCCTGAGCTGCGACATCTCGGACCTGGGCGCGGCCGAGCAGCGGATGGCGCGGATGGCGCTGAACGCCTGGTCCGAGGTGACGGGACTGCGCTTCGACACCGCCTCGCGCGCGGGCGAAGCGGCCAGCATCCGCTTTGTCAACGACGACCCCGGCGGGGCCTATTCCATGCCGACGGCGGGCGATGCGGTTGTCGTCTCGGCGCTGATCAACATCCCGGCGGACTGGGCCGAGGGGCCAGAGGCCGGCTTCGACAGCTATTTCTACCAGACCTGCCTGCACGAGATCGGCCATGCGTTGGGCCTGGGCCATGCCGGCCCTTATAACGGCAGCGCCAGTTTCGGCACCGACAACGCTTATGCCAACGACAGTTGGCAGGCCTCGCTCATGTCCTATTTCAGTCAGGCCGACAACACGGTGATCGACGCCAGCTACGCCTATGCCGTGACCCCGATGAGGGCCGACATCATCGCGGTGCATGACCTGTATGGCACGCCGCGCGGCCTCAACGACGGCAACTCTGTCTGGGGCGAGGGCGGCACGGTCGCGGGCGCCCTCGGGGTGGCGAACGGGCTGATGGTGGCGGGCGCGGCCGTGACCATGACGATCTTCGACCAGGGCGGCACCGACTGGCTGCGGCTCGGGTCCGACCGGACGGCGCAGAGCATCGACCTGCGGGGCGGGGCGGTTTCCAGCGTCTACGGGCTGACCGGCAACCTCTCGATCGCCCAAGGCACGGTGATCGAGAACCTGGTCGCGGGCAGCGGCAACGACCTGATCCGGGGCAACGCGGCGGCGAACTGGTTGATCGGCGGGGCCGGCATGGACACGATCCACGGCCATCAGGGCAACGACACGCTGGAAGGCGGCGCAGGCGCCGACCTGCTGGCGGGCGGGACCGGCGACGACCTTTACATCGCCGATGCGCTGGACCGGCTGGTCGAGGCGGCGGATGGCGGCATCGACCGCGTGCGCGCCACCGTCAACTTCACGCTGGCCGAGCATCTCGAGGCGCTGCTGCTGATCCAGTCCTTCGCGAAATACGGGACCGGCAATGCCGGGGCGAACACGGTGGCGGGCAACAGCCAGGCGAACTACCTGTCGGGGGCCGCGGGCAACGACACCCTGTTCGGGATGGCGGGCGACGACACGCTGGACGGGAACGCGGGCGCGGACCGGCTGGTCGGGGGCGACGGCGACGACCTGTATCTGCGCGACCGCTTCGACACCATTGTCGAGGCGGCGGGCGGCGGCTTCGACACCGTCATCACCCGCCACGACATCGTTCTGGGCGCCCATGTCGAGAAGGTGGTGGTCGAGGGCGATCTTGCGGTGCAGGTGACCGGCAATGCCGCGGACAATGTCCTGATCGGCAACGGCGCCCGCAACCTGCTGATCGGCGGCGGCGGCAGGGACGAGATGTCCGGCGGCGGCGGCGCCGATGTCTTTGTCTTCACCGCCGGGCAGACCGGGCGGGTTCTGGACTTTCAGGACGATCTGGACGCGATCCGCATCGACGGCGCGCGGACGGCCGGACTTTCCGCAGGGGACCTGGACGCGCGGACAAGCGAAAGCGGCGGCGGGGTGAGCCTGGACATCTTAGGCGGGGTGCTGCGGATCGACGGGATGACGCTGGACGCGCTGCGGGACGATCTGCTGATCGCCTGACGCGCCGCCGCCCTGCCCTGCTGCAGCAGGGGGGCTGTCTGCCCCCCATCGCCTTGCGGCGATTCCCCCCGAGGATATCTGGAACCGTCCGAAGCCTTCTTCGGGCGGTTCCTGACTATGTCGGTGGCGGCCGGACAGGAGGCGGATCGGACAGCGGCCGTCATGGCTGTCCTTGCGCCGGGCGGGTCCGGTGAAGCCTTTCAGCGAGGAAGGCCCCGGCGGTAGCCCGCAGGGGCGGGTCATTGCCGGGACTTGCCTCTGTCAGACCGACAGGCAGACGTATTTCATCTCAAGGTAGTCCTCGATCCCGTGGCGCGAGCCCTCGCGGCCCAGACCCGACTGCTTGACCCCGCCGAAGGGGGCGACCTCGGTCGAGATGATGCCGGTGTTCACGCCGACGATGCCGTATTCCAGCGATTCCTGCACGCGGGTGATCCGGCCCACGTCGCGGGCGTAGAAATAGGCGGCAAGGCCGAAGATCGTGTCGTTGGCCTTTTCCACCACCTCGTCCTCGGTCTCGAAGCGGAACAGCGGCGCGAGCGGGCCGAAGGTTTCCTCGGTGGATACCTTGGCGTCGGCGGGCACGTTCGTCACCACGGTCGGCTGGAAGAACGACCCGCCGAGGTCGTGGCGCTTGCCGCCGGTGACGACCTGCGCGCCGCGGTCCAGCGCGTCGGCGATATGCTCCTCGACCTTTTCCACGGCATCGGCGTTGATCAGGGGGCCGGTGGTGGTGCCGTCCTTGAGGCCGTCGCCCACGGTCAGCTTGTCCACGGCCTTTGCCAGACGCTTGGCGAACTCCTCATAGACGCCGGCCTGCACGTAGATGCGGTTGGCACAGACGCAGGTCTGGCCGTTGTTGCGGAACTTGGAGGCCATCGCCCCGTCCACCGCCGCATCGAGGTCGGCGTCGTCGAAGACGATGAAGGGCGCGTTGCCACCAAGCTCCATCGAGCATTTCAGCACCTGGTCCGCCGCCTGCCGCAGCAGGATGCGGCCGACCTCGGTCGAGCCGGTGAAGGTCAGTTTCCGCACCAGCGGGTTCTCGCAGAACTCCTTGCCGATGTCCGAGGACCGCGAGGACGTGACCACCGACAGGATGCCCTTGGGCAGCCCGGCGCGTTCCCCCAGCACCGCCAGCGCCAGCGCCGACAGCGGCGTTTCGGCGGCAGGACGGGCGACGAATCCGCAGCCCACGGCCAGCGCGGGGCCGCATTTCCGGGTGATCATCGCGTTGGGGAAGTTCCAGGGCGTGATCGAGCCCACGACCCCGATCGGCTGACGCAGCACGGTGATGCGCTTGTCGGCCATGTGGCCGGGGATCGTCTCGCCATAGACGCGCTTGGCCTCCTCGCCGAACCACTCGATGAAGCTGGCGCCATAGGCGATCTCGCCCTTGGCCTCGGGCAGGGGCTTGCCCTGTTCCGCGGTCAGGATGGTGCCCAGATCGGTCTGGTTCTCCATCATCAGATCGAACCAGCGGCGCAGGACCTGCGCGCGTTCCTTGGCCGGACGCGCGGCCCAGTCCTTCATGGCCTGATGCGCGGCCTCGATGGCGCGGGCGACTTCGGGGCGCGACAGGTCGGCCACCTGCGCGATCACGTCGCCGCGGGCCGGGTTCTTCACCTCGAAGGTCTTGCCGTCGTCCGCGTCCACCCACTCGCCCGCCACGAAGGCGCGGGTTTCCAGCAGCGAGGGGTCCTTCAGCAGCGTCCGCAGGTCGGTCGAATGGGCGGTCATGGCGGGTCTCCGGGGCAGGGTTCCGTTTCCGCGCCAAGGTGAGCACCCGCGCCGCCATTGTCCAGCGTTCGCCGGAACGTGAACGAACCGTGCCCGCTTGGCCGGCATTGTTACCGCATCCAAGGGGCAAGCGCCCCGACCATGACGGAGATATTTCATGCGGACGTTCTTTGCGACCACGACCATTGCCGCGCTGACCATGGCGGGGGCTGCCTTCGCGCAGACCGCCGAACCTGCCCTGTCTCCCGGCGGCGCGCCCACGACGGCGACGGCCGCGACCGACCTGAACCTGCGGTCTGGCCCGCAATCGACCGCCTCGATCCTCGGCGTCATCGCCAATGGCGACGAGGTGTCTGTCGCGGGCTGCATCGAGACGGCCAACTGGTGCCAGGTCACCTACAACGGGCAAGAGGGCTGGGCCTATGGCGACTACCTGACCGCGCAGGTCGGTGAGCAGCCGCAGCCGCTTTACGAGAACCGCCAGACCGTCGGCGTGACCGTGATCGAGGCGCCCGCCCAGAACCCCGTCGAAGGCCAGAACACCGCCGTCGGCGCGGCGGGTGGTGCTGCCATGGGCGCGGTCGTGGGCGGTCCGGTCGGTGCGCTTGTGGGCGCGGCCCTCGGCGGAACGGCAGGCAACGTGGCGACCCCCGAGCCGCCGCCCGAGGTCCGCACCTACATCACCGCCAACCCGCAGCAGCCGGTGATCCTGGACGGCGAGGTCGTCGTCGGCGCGGGCATCCCGGACGCGGTGACGCTGTATGAAGTTCCCGGCCAGTCGGACTATCGCTATGTGGTCGTCAACGAACTGCCCGTGCTGGTGAACGACGAACGCCGCATCGTCTACGTTTATCGCTGATCGCCGGGGCCTCCCTCTCCCAAGGCGAAACAGGGGCGGGGCCATGTGCCTCGCCCCCTTTTCATCCCCGCCACTCGCGCCAGCAGGGCTGGCGGTCGCCGGGCGCAGGCGTGGCCTCGTAGACGGCCCGCGCCACCGCCCGCGCCAGTGTGCAGGCCGCCGCATGGCCAAGCCGAAAGGGATCGGCGGGGCGGCGGCCAGTCGAGACGGCAAAGACCAGATCCCCGTCAAAGGGGGTGTGCGAGGGCAGGATCGCCCGCGCCAGCCCGTCATGCGCCGCCACCGCCAGCCGCGTCAGCGCCGCCTTGTCCAAGCCCGCATCGGTCGCGACGATGGCAATGGTCGTGGCCTCGCCCTGCCGCTTTTCGGGGCCGGGCTCGTGGCCCGGATCGAACGGCCCGCCAAGGCTAACGCCGCCGAACTCGGCCCCCATCTCCCATGGCCCGGCCCAGAACTGCCCCGAGGGCGCCGTGACGGACCCCAGCGCGTTGACCGCCACCAGCGCCCCTACGGTCGTCCCGTCCTCCAGCACCGCCGAGGCCGACCCGAGGCCCCCTTTCCACCGCGCCGTCATCGCCCCCGTGCCCGCCCCTGCGGTGCCCAAGGTGAACTGCGAAGCGGCCGCCTCGAACGCCCGCCGCCCCAGCGCCGGATAAGGGCTGTCCTCCCACCCCTTGTCGCCGCCGTTCAGCAGGTCGAACAGGATCGCCGCCGGCACGATGGGCACAAGCGCCTCGCCCACTGCGAACCCCCGGCCCGCCGCCCGCAAGCCTGCCATCACGCCCTCCGCGGCCCCCAGCCCGAAGGCCGAGCCGCCCGCCAGCACCAGCGCATCCACCGCCTGCACCATCTTGTCGGGCGCCAGCAGGTCGGTTTCCCGCGTTCCCGGCGCGCCGCCCATCACATGGACCCCGCAGGCGAAAGGCTCGTCGGCGGTCAGCACCGTGACGCCCGACTTCAGCCGCGCATCCTGCGCGTTCCCGACCCGCAGGCTCTCGACATCGGTGATCAGGTTCGACGGTCCCGGCTGCATGCCATTCTCCTTTGTCCACATATTCCGGGATCGTCGTATGCGACGATGGGGCAGCGCCCCGGTCCGGCGACGGCAGCCGGAACCTCGCGCCGAACCACCCGCCCTTGCAAGCCGTTGTGCAACACCATCCCGCACCCTAGATCATGCGCCACAGCGACAGGAGCACGCCATGCCCACCCCCATCCACGCCATCTACAACCGTCCGCTCGATACCCCCACGCCCGCGGGCTTCGAGGAGATCGTCCTCGGCATGGGTTGCTACTGGGGCGTCGAGCGGCTGTTCTGGCAGCAGCCCGGCGTCTTCCTGACCGAGGTGGGCTTTGCCGGCGGCAATGTCGCGGACCCGACCTACAAGCAGGTCTGCGGCGGCCACACCGGGCATGCCGAGGTCGTCCGTATCGTCTATGACCCCAGCCGGATCAGCACGGAACAGATCCTCAAGTTCTTCTGGGAAAACCACGATCCCACGCAGGGGAACCGGCAGGGCAACGACATCGGCGACCAGTATCGCTCGGCCATCTTCACCACCAACGACAGCCAGATGGCCGCGGCCGAGATGACCCGCGTGGACTATGGCAACCGCCTTGCGGTCGAGGGCTACGGCCGCGTCACCACCCAGATCGCGCCGCTGGATCACTTCTGGCGCGCCCCCGAGGACCTGCACCAGCAGTATCTGCACAAGGTGCCGGACGGCTACTGCAACCTGCGCGGCACCGGCGTGCAGGCGTCCCAGGCCAGCGCGCTGCATGAGGCGACCGTAGGCGACGGCGATGGCAACCCGGAACCTTCGCCTTCGTCCAGCGGCGGCAGTTCGGTCGCGGCCGGTGGCGCCGTCTGATGCCCACCTGGACCGCGCTGACCCATCTGCAGGGCCGCGAAGCCGCCGAAGGACTGGCCGAGGCCTGCGAGGACCTGGACCCCGAGCCCGTCGGCACCGGCGTCTTCGAGATCGAGGACGGCTCGGACCGCTGGGAAGTCGGCGTCTATTTCACTGATCCGCCCGACGAGATTGCACTGGCGCTGCTGGCTGCGGCCCATGCGGCGCAGCCTTTCGCCATCTCGGAACTGCCCGAGGTCGACTGGGTCGCCCATGTCCGCCGCGAGCTGACCCCGGTCGAGGCCGGGCGCTTCTTCGTTCATGGCGCCCATGACGCCGACCGCGTGCCCGAAGGGTCCGAGGCACTGCTGATCGAGGCCGCGATGGCCTTCGGCACCGGCCATCACGACACCACGCGCGGCTGCCTGCTGGCCTTGGACCGCATGATCGGGGATGGCGAGACGCCCGAGCGGGTGGCGGACATCGGTTGCGGGACGGCGGTTCTGGCGATGGCGGCGGCCAGGGTGCTGCCCGGGGTGGTGCTGGCCTCGGACATCGACCCGGTGGCGGTCGAGACGGCGCAGGCGAATGTGATCGCCAACGGCCTTGCCGGGCGGGTGGAATGCGTGATGGCCGAAGGCTTCGGCCATCCGCTGCTGCATGACGCGGGCCCTTATGACCTTGTTTTCGCAAACATCCTCAAGCAGCCGCTGATCGAGCTTGCGCCCGACATGGCCCGTCACCTCGCGCCCGGCGGCAAGGCGATCCTGTCGGGTATCCTTGTCGGTCAGGCCGAGGACGTGGCCGCCGCCTATGCCGAGGCAGGGGTGCCGCTGCAGCGCCGCGACGACCTGGGCGAATGGGCCACGCTGGTGGTCGGACGTCCGGCGGAAGGTTGAAGCCCTGCTCAGGGTCCGTGGTTCTGACCCGTTGCGCGCATGGGGCCGGTGTCGGTGCGGGCGCGCGATTCCTCGATTGCGGACCGTGCCGCGCGCAGGTTGTCGCGGGCCGCGGCGAGGTCTTCTCGGGCGGCAGACAGCCGGTCGGGCGTGCGCGGTGGCAGGAGGGCAGGTCGTGCGGGCTCACTGGCCCGCAGGGCAAGCCAGGCTGCCAGCCAGCCCGGCAGGAAGGCTGTGAACAAGGTGCCACCGGCTGCGATCAGCAGTTCCGGCTGGTTCAGAGGGCACGTCTGGCCGCCCGGATGCGACGGATCGAGAGGGAGTCCCGTCGGAAAGGGTGCGATCCTCGGCACTGCCAATCAGGCAGTTTTTTTCGATGCACGAGTGATGCACAGGTGATGCACGGCCGATGCATACGCCTCGGCCGCATCACTCCTGCGGCCGCGCCCTCGGGCGGCGGATGCCGTCGGGCAGGGCGGTCTCGTCCGGCTCGGCGCTTTGGAACAGCGGCGGCGGGACCGGGGTGGTCAGGCGACCGTTCTCGATGGTGACGCGGTCGGGGCGGATCGAGATGCCCTCGGCCTCGGCGATCTCGTCGGGGGTGGGGCTGTCATCCGCCCCTGCCGCCGGGGCAATGTCGCCGGAACTCCCGTCCCCGGCCACGACCGCGCCGGGTGGAGGAGGCTCGGCGGCGGGCGCCGGGCCGCCGGTCACGCCGCGGGTGATGGTGGCAGAGGGCGGGGTGCGGTCCAGCGGCTCGGGCGAGAGCAGGCGGAACTCGATCCGGCGGTTGGCCTCGCGCCCGGCGGGGGTGTCGTTGGGGCCGAGCGGGCGGGTCTCGCCATAGCCCACGGCGACCATCTGCGCGGTGTCGATGCCGCCCCCGGCCATGGCATCCAGCACGGCCTGGGCGCGCTGGGCGGAAAGCTCGCGGTTGAAGCTGTCGGCGCCCTGCGAATCGGTGTGGCCGCCGATCTCGATGCGGAAGCCGGAACAGCGGGCCATGGTCGCGGCCAGTTCCTCGATGACCGGGGCCACGTCGCCCGCGATGACGGCGCGGTTCGGCTCGAAGCCGATGGCGGATTGCTGCACCGTGGCGTTCAGCGCGTCCACGCAGTCGGTCCCCGACGGCAGGTCCACCGCCGGGTCCAGCCGGGGGTCGTAGATCAGCGACAGTTCATAGACCGCCCCCGACCCCAGCCGCGCCGCCAGCAGATCGGCGATCTGCGGCGCGGCGGTGGGGCTGGCGGTGGTGCCGGCAAGCCGGATCAGGTCGGGCGTGACCGTGGCCGTCCCCTGCTCCATCGCGTCCATCGCCTCGAGCGCGGCGAAGACGCGGGCGGTCCAGCCGGGGGGCGCGTCGGGGCGCACCGTCAGGCCGCTGTCCACCGCCCCGAAGCGGGCGCCGGCAAGGCTTGCCAGCGCGTCGCCCGTGCCCTGGTCGGCGATGGTGCCGCGCAGCCGGATGCCCTCGCCATCCGCGACGGCGACAAAACCCGGCGGCGGATTGTCCGCGTCCGGCGGCGGGGCGAGCGTGGCGTCCAGCGTGAAGCCGGGGGGCAGGGCCTCGGCCAGCCGGTCGCGGGCGGCGGCGAAACCCTCGGGCGGCACGTCATGGGGGGCGGCCAGCGTTACCCGCAGGTCGCGGATCGCCAGTCGCCCCTGCGGCAGCGCGTTCAGCGCGGCGATGCCCGCGACCGCGGCATCGGCCCAGTCCGGCGAGGGCGCGCCCAGCCCCAGCGGGCAGGGCGCCGCATCGGCCCCGGCCTGCGCGGCGGCCGACAGGATGCGCCCCAGCGCAGGCTCGGTATCGGCGGCGCAGCGGTCCAGGCGCGTGCCCTCGGGCGTCCTGACCAGTTCCAGCGCAAAGGGCGAGATCAGCGGGCGCGGCGCGGTGATGTCGGTGACAAGGGTGACGCCCTCGGGGACCGCCGCCGCGAGCGATTGTTCCAACCGCGCCTTTTCGCCCTCGCCATCGGTGATGGCGTCGATCCGCACATGGCCGGGCGTGACCGCGATCTTGGCCCGCGGCATCTGCCCGGCGGCCTTGACGGCGAAGGCCACGGCCTCGTCCCAGCCCTCGGGGGCGGGGTGGTCGGCGGTTTCCAGCAGGTCGGTCAGTCCGCCGGTCCCCGCCGCGCGTTCCAGCCGCGCCAGCAGGCCGTCGCGGTCCATGGCCGCGGGGGCAAGGCCGATGACCGAGGTGCCGGCTTCGCCCCGCAGCACCTCGAACCGGAAGGAGGGGCGCGCGGTTTCGGGGGGGCGGGGAACCTGCGTCGCGTCCTCGATCCGGGCGAAGCGCGCGGCCTCGGTTGCCAGCGCCACGGCGCGGATGCG
The DNA here is from genome assembly GCF_014164635.1 of Paracoccus sp. MC1854. NCBI lineage: Bacteria > Pseudomonadati > Pseudomonadota > Alphaproteobacteria > Rhodobacterales > Paracoccaceae > Paracoccus > Paracoccus sp. MC1854. The sequence goes on from NZ_JACJFU010000007.1 coordinate 92,580, forward strand.
CTGCACCTCGTCGGGGGCGGTGCCGGTCAGGCGCAGGGTCAGGCCGTCGGCCTCGGCCCCGGCCCAGCCGGCCCCGGCCTGATCCAGCGCCGCCTGCACCTGCGCCAGCGTGTGCCGTTCAAAGGCGGGAACGGCCCGGCGGCCGGCCTCGTAGGCCGCGACCGCGCCCGAGGCCAGCAGCACCAGCCCCAGGAACCAGTTCCGCGCGCGGCGGGGTTTGGACGTCCCTTCGCCCATCACCGGGCCTTTCGTTCTTGATCCCGCCCGACATGGGCGCGCGGGGTGGGTTCGGCAATCACGCCAGCCCGGCGAGGAACAGCGCGCCCGCGACGATCAGCCCCGCGTCGCGGTTGGACCGGAACAGCCGCAGCAGCGCCGGGCTGTCGCCGGGGTCGAACCGGCGCAACTGCCACGACAGATGCAGGGCGAAGCCCGCGATCCCGGCGGTGCCGATCACCGCCTGCAGGACCGAGGGCCGGGTCGCCGCCACCGCCGCCGCCAGCAGCACGACCGCGCCCGCGGCGAAGCCCAGAAGCCAGCGCGGACTGTCCTTGCCGAACAGCCGGGCGGTGGACTTGACCCCGATCAGGGCGTCATCCTCGGCGTCCTGGTGGGCGTAGATGGTGTCGTAGAACAGCGTCCAGAGGATGCCCGCCGCATAGGCCAGCACCGGCGCCGGGTGCAGGCTGCCGCCATGCGCGGCAAAGGCCACCAGCACCCCCCAGTTGAAGGCGAGGCCCAGGAAGACCTGCGGCCACCAGGTGAAGCGCTTGGCAAAGGGATAGACCGCGACCAGCGCCAGCGAGGCCACCCCCAGCGCGATGGCCGCCGCGTTCATGGTGAAAAGGATCAGCGCGCCGATGGCGAGTTGCGCCCCCAGCCAGATGAAGGTGCCCCGCAGCGTGACCTGCCCCGAGGGCAGCGGGCGTGAGCGGGTGCGCGCGACCGAGCCGTCGATGTCGCGGTCGGTGATGTCGTTCCAGGTGCAGCCCGCCCCCCGCATCACCACAGATCCGATGGCGCAGGCGATCACGACCCACAGGTCCACCCACAACGGCCGGTCGGCCATCATCGCAAGCCCCGTTCCCCACCAGCAGGGCAGCAGCAGAAGCCACGTCCCGATGGGCCGGTCGGCGCGGCTGAGGCGCAGCCAGGGGCGGGTCGCGGGCGGGGCCAGCCGGTCCACCCAGTTGCCGCGCGGCGCATCCGCAACCGTGGACATGGCCTGTGGCGTTGAGACATCAGACTGCATAGGGTCCGCCGTCATGGGAAAGATCAGGCTTTACATAGATCACCGCTTCGCCCCGGGACAACCCGTGCCGCTGGACACGGACCAGTCACATTATCTTTCAACGGTGATGCGGCTGGGCGCAGGGGCCGAGATCGCGGTCTTCAACGGGCGCGACGGCGAATGGACGGCGCGGCTGGTTTCGGCGGGCAAGCGGGGCGGAGAGGTCGAGCTTGTGGGGCAGGTCGCGCCGCAGCTTGACCCGCCGGACCTGTGGCTGGTCTTCGCGCCGATCAAGAAGGCGCGGACCGATTTCATCGTGGAAAAGGCGGCGGAACTGGGGGCGGCACGCATCCTGCCGGTGCAGACCGACCATACCAATTCGGAACGCATCCGGCAGGACCGGCTGCAGGCTCATGCCGTGGAAGCCGCCGAGCAATGCGGCGGCACCTTTGTCCCGCCGGTCGAGGCGCTGGTGCCGCTGGGGCGGCTGCTGGACGGGTGGGATCAGGGGCGGCGCATCCTCTGGGCGGACGAGGCGCTGGCGGGGCCGGCCGAGACCCTGGCGGGGTTGCCCGGCGGTCCATGGGCGGTGCTGATCGGGCCGGAGGGGGGATGGTCGGAGGCCGAGCGGCAGCGGCTTGCGGGGATGGGTTGCGTCCACCGGGTCAGCCTTGGGCCGCGGGTGCTGCGGGCAGATACGGCGGCGGTGGCGGCGCTGACCCTGTGGCAGGTGGCACTAGGGGACTGGCGCTGAGGCGCAGGACAATGGCTGCGACAAAGCGGCGCTCTTGCGCAAGGAAACTGCGGGAAGTGCTGTGTCTCGGAAGTTTTCTTCGAGAGGAGCGGCTTCTGACGCAAGGGCAAACGCAGCTTTGTACGCTGTGGAGCTATGTTAACGAAACGTAAAAAAGCACTTGCTATGCATTTTCTGCATGGCTGAGCTTCGGGTTCGGACGTGGTCGGAGCGTGGCCCGTGGCCTATATCAGGGGCACTGATGAACAACGCCCGCGATTGGCGCGGGCCGCAAGAAAAATGGGTTCCTGACATGTCGGCCATCGATACCTTCCGCGCCATTCCGGCGGCGCGTCCTGCCGGTATTTTCGATCGCATCTCCACCACCGTCCGCTATTGGGCAGACGTGCGCGAGACGCGCAACCAGTTGAACGCCCTGTCCGACCGCGAACTGGCCGACATCGGCCTGAACCGCGGCGAGATCGAGCGCGTCGCCCGCGGTCTCTGATCCTTTCATTTCAAGAACGACGAAGCCGGGGCCGCCATCAGGCGCGCCCCGGCTTTTTCATGTCCGAAGGGTCTGACCCCGTTCAGACCCCCGCCTCGACGATGGCGCGGGCCAGGATCGGCACGCTGTCGCGGTTCAGACCGGCGATGTTCAGTCGCGAATCGCCCACCATGTAGATGGCATTGTCGTCCTTCATCTTCGCAACCTGCTCGGGCGTGGCGCCCAGGCGCGAGAACATGCCGCGGTGCTGCTCGATGAAGTCGAAGCGGTCGCTGCCGGTGAGGTTCCGCAGTTCCTCGGCAAGCTGTTGGCGCAGGGCGAGCATTCCCAGCCGGACCTCCTCAAGCTCGGCCTTCCAGTCGGCGGACAGGCCCTCGTCGTCGAGGATCACCTGGACGATCCGCGCGCCGTGGTCGGGGGGGAAGCTGTAGTTCTGGCGATTCAGGTAGGCCATCGTCCCCTGCGCCAGATCGCGCGTAGCCGCGTCCCTGACCTGCGCCAGCAGCATCCCCGTCCGTTCGCGGTAGATGCCGAAGTTCTTGGAGCAGGAGGCCGCGACCAGCGCCTCGGGCGTGCGGCTGAGGATCAGGCGGGTGCCGGCCGCGTCCTCCTCAAGCCCGTCGCCGAAGCCCTGGTAGGCGAGGTCCACCAGCGGCACCGCGCCGGTGCGGTCAAGGATGTCCGCGACCTCGGCCCATTGCTCGATGGTCAGGTTGGCGCCGGTCGGGTTGTGGCAGCAGCCGTGCAGCAATACGAGGTCGCCCTTCTGGGCGCGGCCCAGATCGGCCTTCATCCCCTCGAAATCGACGCCGCGGGTGGCGTCGTCGAAATAGCGGTATTCGACGAAAGGCACGCCCATGAATTTCAGGATCGACAGATGGTTGGGCCAGGTCGGGTCCGAGACATGGACGGTCAGGTCCGGGTTGCCGATCCGGGCAAGTTCCAGCGCCTGCCGGATCGCGCCGGTGCCGCCGACGGTCGACAGCGCCGCCGTGCGGCTGTCGTCCAGCCCCTCGCCCAGCACCATCCGCGACAGGGCCTTGAGATAGGCCGGTTCACCCGCCAGCGCGGTATAGGCCTTGGTCATCTCAGCTTCCCAGATGCGGCGCTCGGCGTCCTTGACGGCCCGCATCACCGGGGTCAGCCCCGTCGGGTCCTTGTAGACGCCCACGCCCAGGTCGATCTTGCCCTGCCGGGTGTCGGCCCGGAACTCGCCCATCAGGGCGAGGATCTTGTCGGGGGCTTGGGGCTGCAGGTTGCCGAACATTCAGGCGTCTCCGGTTGCGATCTTGAGGTCGGGGTAGCTGCCCCATTCGGCCCAGGCCCCGTCGTAGAGCGACCAGTCCCGCTTGCCCAGGCGTTCCAGCGCCAGCGCGAGGCTGGCCGCGGTGACGCCAGAGCCGCAGGTGGTGATCGCAGGGCGCGCAAGATCCACGCCTGCCGATTCGAAGACGGCGCGCAACTCGTCCACCGGCTTCATGGTGCCGTCGGGGGTGTAAAGCTGGCCCACGGGGACGTTCTTCGCGCCGGGGATGTGGCCCGCGCGCAGGCCGGGGCGGGGCTCGGGCTCGTCGCCGCGGAATCGGGCCGCGCCGCGGGCGTCGATGATCTGGTGGTCGCCCAGCTTGGCCGCTGCCGCCACCTGCGTCACGTCGCGGACCAGTCCCGCCTGCCGCTGCACGGTCATGTGGCGGTCGCGGGTGATCGGGGGCATGTCCTCGACCGGCCGACCCTCGGCCTGCCACTTGCCGAAGCCGCCGTCCAGCATCGCCACGTCGGTCTTGCCCATCAGCCGGAAGGTCCACCAGACGCGGGCCGCCGAATGGACGTCCGAGTTGTCATAGACCACGACCTGATGGCCGTCGCCGATGCCCATCGCCCGCAGGCGGCTGACGAACATCTCGGGCTGGGGGGCCATGTGGGGCAGGGGGCTGCGGGTGTCCGCGATGGCGTCGATGTCGAAGAAGCGCGCGCCGGGGATATGGGCTGCATGGTATTCCGCCTGCGCGTCGCGCCCCGTGGCCGGCATGTGCCAGCTTGCGTCGATGATCCGCAGGTCGGGATCGTTCAGATGCGCCGCCAGCCAGTCGGTCGACACCAGCGTCTTCGGATCGTCCATCCCTTGTCTCCTCGGTCCCCAGCCACCGCGGGCTTTCTTAGCCTTGACGCGCGGGCAGGACAACGGCCCTTGACCGCGCGTCCGCATGGGGCGCATCCATGCGGCATGGACCTGCAACGCTTTCACGACGCGCAGGCGCGCGACCAGTCCCGCGCGGTGGCGGAACTGCGGGCAGGGCGGAAGGTCAGCCACTGGATGTGGTATGTCTTTCCGCAGCTTGCCGCGCTGGGGCGATCGGGGACGGCGAAGCACTATGGCATCCGCGATCTGGCCGAAGCGCGGGCCTACCTGGCCGATCCGGTGCTGGCGGCAAACCTGCGCGAGGCCGCCGAGGCGATGCTGGAAAACGCGGGCCGCCCGCCCGAGGCGGTGCTGGGCCCGGTGGATGCGAAGAAGCTGCGGTCCTGCGCCACGCTGTTCCGCGCGGCGGGTGGAGGCGAGGTCTTCGACCGGCTGCTGGCGCAGTTTTACGAGGGCGAGGCTGACCCGGCGACGCTGGCAGCCCTGCAGTAGCGCGGCAGTTGGCGGGGTGGAACTCCGCCTTGCGGAGGCCGGCCGGATGCTGATGCGCGGGGGTGATCGGTGGGGTTCCCCCCACCGCTCCCAAGGTCAGCCCTGCTTCAGCAGGCGCTGCTTTTCGCGGCCCCAGTCGCGCTTGGCCTCGGTCGCGCGCTTGTCGTGGTTCTTCTTGCCCTTGGCGACGCCCAGCTTCAGCTTCACGATGCCGCGATGGTTGAAATACATCACCAGCGGCACCAGCGTCATCCCCTCGCGTCCCGTGGCCTGCCACAGCCGCGACAGTTCCTTGCGGCTGACCAGCAACTTGCGGTGGCGGCGTTCCTCATGCCCGAAGATGCCCGCCTGCTTGTAGGAGGAGATGTAGCCGTTGATCAGCCACAACTCGCCCTGTTCCACGCTGGCGTAGCTTTCGGCGATGTTGGACTGGCCGGTGCGCAGCGCCTTCACCTCGGAGCCGGTGAGGATGATGCCCACCTCGATGTCGCTCTCGATGAAGTAATCGAAGCGCGCCCGCCGGTTCTCGGCGATCACCTTGTAGTTCGGGTCGGATTTTGCCTGGGCCATGGTCGGCGTGAGATAGGGGCGCGGGCGGCCGCTGTAAAGCTGCGGGCTTGCCCTTGGCGCGTCTTGCCCCCAGTTTGCGCGCGATTTGCGACAAGGGGGCGAGGCGATGCGGCACGGCGGACGGATACTGGCGGATGCGCTGAAGGCGCATGGGGTGGAACGGGTCTTCTCGGTTCCCGGCGAAAGCTTCCTTGCCGCGCTGGACGGGCTTTACGACGCAGGGATTCCGAACACCGTCTGCCGCCAGGAAGGCGGGGCGGCGATGATGGCCGAAGCCTGGGGCAAGATGACCGGGCGGCCGGGCATCTGCTTTGTCACCCGCGGGCCGGGGGCCACCAACGCCAGCGCCGGGGTCCATGTGGCCAGGCAGGATTCGACGCCGATGATCCTCTTCGTGGGCCAGATCGCGCGGGACACCCGCGACCGCGAGGCGTTTCAGGAGGTCGATTATCGGCAGATGTTCGGAAGCCTCGCCAAGTGGGTGGCCGAGATCGACGACACCGACCGCATCCCCGAATATGTCGCCCGTGCCTTCGATCTCGCCCTGTCCGGCCGTCCCGGCCCCGTGGTGCTGGCGCTGCCCGAGGACATGCTGTCAGCCGAATCGGGCGCCCCTGATCTGCTGCCTTCCCCGCGCCCGGTCCCCGGCATTTCCGAGGCGCAGCTTGCCGCGATCACCGGGGCGCTGGCCGGGGCCGAGCGGCCGCTGGTGATTCCCGGCGGCTCGATCTGGACGCAGGAGGACGGCGACCGGCTGGCGCGCTTCGCGGCAGGCTGGGGCCTGCCGGTCGCCGTGCCCTTCCGCCGCCAGTATCTGATCGACAACCGCTTGCCGAACTACGTGGGCGATCTGGGCGTGGGCATGAACCCGAAGCTGGGCGAGGCGCTGAGGGAAGCGGATTGCATCCTGTCGCTCGGCTCGCGGCTGGGGGACACGCTGACCAACGGCTATGACCTGATGAGCCCGAAGGGGCAGAACTGCCGCATCATCCACGTCTACCCGGACCCCGACGAGATCGGCCATCTCTGGCGCGCCGATCCCGGCATCGCCGCCTGTCCCCGCGCCGTGCTGAAGGCGCTGGCCGAGGCGCCGGCGCCGCGCCAGTGGAGCGACTGGACCGCGGGGCTGCGAGCCAACTACGAGGCATGGCGGAAGCCCAAGGAAACCCCCGGTGCGGTGAAGATGGAGCGGGTGATCACCTGGCTGTCCGACAACCTGCCCGAGGATGCCATCATCACCAACGGCGCGGGCAATTTCGCGTCCTTCATTCACCGTTATTTCCAGTTCAAGCGGGGCGAGACGCAGCTTGCGCCGACCTCGGGCTCGATGGGCTACGGGTTGCCCGCGGCTGTGGCGGCCAAAATCCGGCATCCGGGCCGCACGGTCGTCTGCGTGGCGGGCGACGGCGACATCCAGATGACGGTGAACGAGTTGTCCACCGCGGCGCAGGAGGGCGCGGCGGTGATCGTGATCGTGGCGAACAACGGCCGCTACGGCACGATCCGCATGCACCAGGAAAAGACCTATCCCAGTCGCGTCTCGGGGACCGACCTGTTCAACCCCGACTTCGCCGCGCTGGCCCGCGCCTACGGCGGGCATGGCGAGTTGGTGGAACGCGACGAGGACTTCGCCGGGGCCTTCCAGCGGGCGCAGGACGCGGGGACACTTGCCGTGATCGAGTTGCGGCTGGACCCCGAGGCGCTGACGACCGGCGCGACGCTGTCCGAGACCCGCGCGGCAGGCATGGCGGCAACGGCGAAGCCCGCGCCTGAGCCTGCGCCGGCTGTGGCCGACAACACTGCCGAGCCGCCTGCGTCACGAGGGTTGCTTGGCCGCCTTTTCGGCAAGGACTAGGACGTTGCCAGGCGCGCAGCGACGGCTTTCCATGCCAGCGGTGCCCCTTTCAGGGCCTTGATGCACGCGCGCCGCGCGGCAGGAGTGCAGGGCGGCCTTCGCGCAGACGGGGTTGCGAGAACGGCGGATTTGCGCTTCTGATCCGGGCATGAAACCGACCCTCGCGCCCCTTCCCGCCAGCCTGCCCGACGCCGTGCCCTTTGTCGGTCCCGAAACGCTGGAACGCCGGCGCGGCGTGCCCTTCCGCGCCCGGCTGGGGGCGAACGAGAACGGCTTCGGCCCCTCTCCGCTGGCCATCGAGGCGATGCGGAAGGCCGCCGCCGAGGTCTGGAAATACGGCGATCCGACGAACCACGACCTCAAGGCCGCGCTTGCCGCCCATTGCGGCGTCGCCCCCGAGAATATCGTCGTGGGCGAGGGGATCGACGGGCTTCTGGGCCTTGCCGTCCGGCTGATGGTGGCACCGGGGGATCGGGTCGTCACCTCGGCGGGTGGTTATCCGACCTTCGATTTTCACGTCGCCGGCTTCGGCGGCGAACTGGTCCGCGTCCCCTATCGCGCCGATAAGCAGGACCCCGCCGCGCTGGTGGCGCAGGCCGCCGGGACCGGCGCGCGGATGGTGTATCTCTGCAACCCCGACAACCCCATGGGCGGCTGGCATCCGCCCGAGGCGATCGAGGCCGCCATCGCCGCGCTGCCGGAAGGCATCCTGCTGATCCTCGACGAAGCCTATGCCGAGTTCGCCCCCGCCCTGCCGCGCATCGACCCCGCCGACCCGCGGGTGCTGCGGATGCGGACCTTCTCCAAGGCCCACGGAATGGCTGGCGCGCGGATCGGCTATGCCATCGGCGCCCCGGACATGATCCGCGCCTTCGACCGGGTGCGGAATCATTTCGGCGTCAACAGCGTGGCGCAGGCGGGCGCGCTGGCGGCGCTGGGGGATGCCGCGCATCTGGCCGAGACCGTCCGGCAGGTCACGGACGCCCGCGAACGGATCGCCGCCATCGCCCGCGACAACGGCCTCAAGGCGCTGCCCTCGGCCACGAATTTCGTCGCCATCGACTGCGGCCGGGACGGCGACTCCGCCCGCGCGCTGCTGGCGGCGCTGGCCGAACAGGGAATCTTCGCCCGGATGCCCTGGGTCGCGCCGCAGAACCGCTGCATCCGCGTCAGTTGCGGGCCGGAAGCCGAACTCGATGTGTTCGCCCAGGCCCTGCCGCAAGCGCTTGCAATGGCAAGGGGCTGAAGGGGCTTCTTTCTGGCCCAAATACCCATGCGGCCGCGCCATCAGGCGCTTCGCCGGGTGGGACACGCAGCCGCTCAATGCCCGGTCGTCCGCGAAAACCCGTTGATGACCACCACCCCCGCCAGGATCAGCGCCACCCCCACCACGGCGGGCAGGTCGGGGATCTGCCGGAAGACGAAGATGCCGACGCCCAGGGTCAGGATGATTCCCAGCCCGCTCCACAGCGCATAGGCGATGCCGAGGGGCAGGAACTTCAGCGCCTGCGACAGGAAGTAGAAGGACACGAGATAGGCCACGGCCATGCCCACGGTCGGCCAGACCCGGGTGAACTGCTGCGACAGCATCAGCAGCGAGGTGCCGATCACCTCGAAGACGATGGCGACGGTCAGGACGGCGTAGGCCATGCCCCTGCCCTCAGATCAGCCCGGCATGGGCCATGGCGGCGTCGATGCGGGCGCGGGTGGGGGCGGTCAGCGGCGTCAGTGGCAGGCGCACGGTTTCCCCGCACATCCCCAGCCGCGACAGGGCGTATTTGGCGCCGACCAGACCTGGTTCGATGAAGATCGCGATATGCAGCGGCATCAGCAGGTCCTGCAGCCGCAGCGCCTCGGCATAGTCCCCGGCAAGGCAGGCCGCCTGCATCCGGGCGCAAAGCACGGGCGCAACATTGGCCGAGACCGAGATGCAGCCCCGGCCGCCCTGCGCGTTGAAGCCATGCGCCGTCGCGTCCTCGCCCGAGATTTGCAGGAAGTCCGGGCCGCAGGTGATCCGCTGGCAGGACACCCGTTCGAGCCGGCCAGTCGCGTCCTTGACGCCGATGATGCGCGGCAGCTTCGCCAGTTCGCCCATTGTTTCCGGTGTCATGTCCACGACGGAACGGCCAGGAATGTTGTAGATGATGATCGGCCGGTCGGTCGCGTCATGGACGGCGGTGAAATGCGCGATCAGGCCCGCTTGCGTGGGCTTGTTGTAATAGGGCGTCACGATCAGCAGCCCGTCGGCACCGACCTCGCAGGCGTGCTGGGCAAGCTCGATCGCCTCATGGGTGTTGTTCGACCCCGCGCCCGCGATCACCGGCACCCGGCCGGCGGCAAGGCGGACGACGGCCTCCACCACCTCGCGGTGCTCGTCATGGCTCAGCGTCGGGCTTTCGCCCGTGGTGCCGACGGGCACAAGGCCGTGGCTGCCCTGTTCGATCTGCCATTCGACCAGCCGTTCCAGCGCGGGCCAGTCGATCTTGCCTTCGCCGGTCAAGGGGGTGACGAGAGCGGGCAGGGACCCTTGGAACATGACTCGATCCTGACGATTGTTTCGCGCGGGCATACAACCGGGCGCGCGGGTTGCCAAGCGCGCCTGCCGCGGATGTGAGTTGCCCCGGCGCCCCGCTGCCCGCAGATTGGCGGCCATGACAGGGACGACATTCAGACTCGCGGCGCTGGCGCTGGCGGCCGCCCTGGCCCTGCCCGCGCGGGCCGAGGACAGGGGCGCGATGACCCGCGCGCTGGCGGCGGCCGCAGCAAGGGACTGGCCTACTGCTGATGCGGCGGCGCGGCAGTCCGGGCAGATGTCGGTGGACCTTGTCCTGTGGCAACGCCTGCGGGCGGGGCAGGGGACATGGGGCGAATACCGCGACTTCGCCGCCCGCAACCCCGACTGGCCGGGGATGGAACTGCTATTCCGCCGCGGCGAGGCCATGATCCGCCCCGATCTGCCTGCCGCCGAGGTGCTGGGCTGGTTCGGCGAGCGCCTGCCTGAAAGCCTCGGGGGCGCGAGTGCCTGGATTGCCGCCCATCCCGAAGCCAAGCGCGCCGAGGCCGCCGCCCGCTTCTGGATCAGCAGCGCCGCGCTGGATGCCGCCGAGGAAACCGCCTTTCTCGCCGTCCATGGCGCCGCCGTCGCCCCGCATCACGCGGCCCGGCTGAAGGTGCTGCTGGATGCCGGCGAATGGGCGGTGGCCGAGCGGATGCTGCTTTACGTCACCGGACCCAAGGCCGACCTCGCCCGCGCCCGCATCGCCGTGCAGGCGCGGCGGACGGGGGTGGACCCGCTGATTCTCGCATTGCCCGAAGACCTGCGGAATGACGCGGGGCTGGCGCTCGACCGCTTCCGCTGGCGGGTGGCGAGCAAGCAGAGGGAACTGGCGCGGCAGTTGATGCTGGAACGTTCGACCTCGGCCGAGGCGCTGGGCGATCCGGCTGCCTGGGCCAGCCTGCGCCGGGATTATGCCCGCGAGGCGCTGCGCAAGGGCGACTGGGCGCTGGCGGAACGCTTCGCTGCGGGGCATTTCCTGCCCGCAGGCGACAGCGGCGCCGTCGATCTGGACTGGATCGCGGGATATGCGGCCCTGCGCGCGGGCGCGGCCGACCGGGCGGCTGTGCATTTCGCCCGGCTTCCGGCGGCGGATTACAGCGCGATCACCGTGGCGCGCACCCATTACTGGCAGGCCCGCGCCGCCGAGGCTTCAGGCGACCCCGACGCGGCCCGCGCGGCTTACGAGAAGGCCGCCGCGCATCAGACCGCCTATTACGGCCAGTTGGCCGCCGAGAAGATCGGCATGCCGATGCAGCCTGCGCTGGCCGTGACCGGCGTGGCGACCGACACGCTGCCGGACTGGCGGAACTCGGCGCTGATGGGGAACCGGTTGTTCCAGGCAGGGCTGTGGCTGATCGCGGCCGGAGAGCCCGCGCAGGCGCAGCGGTTCTTCCTGCATCTGGCGACCGGCGCCGACCACGAGGACATCGCCCGCATGGGCCGGGTGATGCTGGAACTGCGCCGCCCCTGGGACGCCCTGCGGCTGTCCAAGGCGGCCGCCGCGAAGGGCGGCGTCTATCCGGCGCTGCATTATCCGCTGACGGGGCTGGAAGAGGGCAGCTTCGGCCTGCCGCCCGAGCTGGTCATGGCCATCGCCCGGCAGGAAAGCGAGTTCAACCACACCGTCCAGTCCCATGTCGGCGCCCGGGGGCTGATGCAGGTGATGCCCGACACCGCCCGGCAGATGGCGGGCGTCATCGGAGAACCCTACGATCTGCCCCGGCTGACGCGGGACGCGGGCTACAACGCCCGGCTGGGGGCGGCTTACCTCGACGGGCTGCGGGGCCGCTTCGGCAATTCCATCGCGCTGGTGGCGGCGGGCTACAATGCCGGGCCGGGGCGGTCCGCGCGCTGGCTGCGGGATTTCGGCGACCTGCGGGACGAGGGTGCCGATCCGGTGGACTGGGTCGAGATGATCCCCTTTGACGAGACGCGCAACTACGTCATGCGCGTGGCCGAGGCGCTGCCGATCTACCGCGCCCGCATCGCAGGCCATCCGTTGCCCTTAGTGCCGGGCTGGGACCTGAGCGGTGGGGTGTCCAAGCCCTGGCGGGCCGAGGGGCCGCTGGTGCTTGCGGCATCGGCACGCCCGCCTGCGCCGCCTGCCTGGGTGGGCGAGGCGGCGGGCCATGCGGTGCGGCTGGCGATGGCGGGTGGGCCGGTGGCGCTGCCCGAGACCGCCGTGCCGGGCATCGACGCGGGCGAAGGGCAGGACCCGCCCCTGCCGCAGGCCCAGATCGCGCGCGTGGCCGAAAGCCTCGATCCGCCGAAGATCCCGCCCGCGCCGCAACGGCGGCCCGAGGATTTTTCCGCGCTGCGCGAGGCCGAGGACCTGCCCGCCGAGGCTGCCCCCGCGCCGGAAGCCGTGGCCGAGGAGGCGATCCTGCCTGTCCCCGTGGTCGAGATCATCAGCGAGGCGCAGTCTCTGCCCGCGCCTTCTGCAGCGACCGCCACCAGGTGAACAGCCCCGCGCCGACGATGATCAGCATCCCGAGGATCACGTTCGGCCGGACCTCCTCCCCCAGCAGCAGGACGCCGATCAGGCTGACCCAGACAAGCTGCGTGTAGGAAAAGGGCTGCAGGCTGGAGGCCTCGGCCAGCGAATAGGCGCGGATCAGCAGGTAGTGGCTGGTCATGCCGCAGATGCACAGGCCCGCCATCCAGGGCCAGTCGGCGCGGGCGATGGGCTCGATATACCAGACGCCGACAAGGGTGATGCCGGCGACGCCCGCGATGCCGGTCCAGAAGAAGCTGACCTCGGCGCTGTCCTTCGCCGATACCATCCGCGTCAGAAGGCCATAGACCGCGAACATCAGCGCCGCGACCACGGGCAGGATCGCCCAGGGCGAAAAGACCCTCAGCCCCGGCTGCAGGATGATGAGGATGCCGACGAATCCCGCGCCGACCGCGGCCCAGCGCCGCCAGCCGATGCGTTCCCCCAGCACCGGGCCGGACAGGGCCACGACAAGCAGCGGGTAGGCGGTGAAGACGGCGTGGGTCTCGATCAGGCCCAGCTTGACGAAGGCCGCGACCATGATGACGATCTCGAAGACCAGCAGCAGCCCGCGGGTGATCTGCAGCACGGGGTAATGGCTGCGGGATGCGGCGCGCAGCCCGCCGGGGCCGCGGGCGGCCATCGCCAGCACGAAGACCGCAAAGAACCAGTAGCGCACCATGGTCACGAAGATCGGCGAATAGGTGGCGCTGAGGTGGCGGGCCAGTCCGTCCTGGATCGCGAAGATCAGGCTGGTGACGCAGACCAGCAGGATCGCGAGGCCCTGCCGGTCGTCCGGGCGGACGGGCTGCGGCGGGTTTTCCGGCGCGGCATGAAGGGGGGCAGGGGAAAGCGGCACCGGCGCAGCGACCGGCGAATCAGGGGAAGGCATGAGGGGGCACCGCGACAGGCGAGATACCCCGGCGCTCGCCCTTGGGGCGGCAAGTGTCAAGCCGGGCCATTCTCGGACGACGGGAAAGGCCGCGCGGGGTGCAGGATGGCGACGGTTTTCGCGCCTCAGTCTCGGCTGCGGACGATCCCCGAGAAGGTCTCGAACAGTTGCGGGTTGGCGCAGACGATGGTGCTGGAATCGGCGATGAGGCCGGCGTGATCGCGCAGGGGTTCGACGAAGCCGCCGGCCTCGCGCACCAGCAGGATGCCCGCCGCGATGTCCCAGGGCTGGATGCCGCGTTCCCAGTAGCCGTCATAGCGCCCCGCCGCGACATAGGCGAGATCCAGCGCCGCCGAGCCCCAGCGCCGCACGCCCGCGCAGACCGGCATCAGCCGCGCCAGATCCTTCAGCGTCGCCGGAAGCGTCGTCTTGGCCCCGAAGGGCACGCCGGTCGCAAAGATCGCGCTGTTCATGTCGCGCCGTCCCGACACCCGCAGGCGCTTGTCGTTGACGAAGGCCCCGTCGCCCTTTTCGGCGGTGAACAACTCGTCCTTGGCGGGATCGAAGACGACGGCCGCGACGATCTCGCCCTTGTGTTCCAGCCCGATGCTGACCGCCCAGTGCGGCAATCCGTGCAGGAAGTTGGTGGTGCCGTCCAGCGGATCGACGATCCAGCGGCGGGTGGGATCTTCGCCTGCCTCGGCGCCGGTTTCCTCGCCGACCCAGCCATAGTTCGGGCGGGCGGTGCGCAGGTCCTCCTTGATGATCCGTTCCGCCTCGCGGTCGGCGCGGCTGACGAAGTCGCCGGGGCCTTTCGACGAGACCTGCAGGTTCTCGACCTCGCGGAAGTCCTTGACGAGACTGCGGCCCGCCTTGCGCGCGGCCTTGATCATCAGGTTGAGGTTGGCGCTGGGCATGGGGAAATCCTTCGGGACGGGGCAGGCCCCTTTAGGCCGATCCCCGCCGGAAGTGAAGGCGGGCGGATCAGCGGCGCCTGGGGCGCATCGCGGCGACGATGGCGGCGGCGGCGGTCACGACCAGCGCGTCCTCGACCAGTCCGGTGGGGGTCTGGCCGTGATCTTCCATAGCGGCCATCCGCGCCCGCCAGCCGGGGTAGGAGGCCGCGACCGCCGTGATCCCGCCCAGCGCGGCCCCTTCCAGAAATCGCCCGCGCGGCGCCAGCGCACCGGCGGCAAAGCCCGCCACGATGAAGCGGGCGGCAAGTCCCGGCGGCACGATCCGGTCGGGCGCGCTTTTCATCTTGTCGCCCGCCAGTTCCGCCAGCGCCAGCGCGACGGCGCCCGCCGCGACTGCCGGTTCGCGCAGGAAGTCGGGGGCCGCGCAGTCCCGCGGCAGGTCACCGCGCGCGGCGGCCACGGCCACCGCCGCCAGCGGCGTCATGGATCTCTGGCCCCCGACGAGGCCCATGAGGAACGAGGCGAGCATTGTGTTTCCCCTTGCATGGTCTTTCCGAAGGAACGTCCCGAAGGGCCGCCGGGGTCCCTCGCGTCAGCCGGCGTTTCGCCCTTCGCGCGCCAGGCGGATCATGTCGCCCATGAAGGCCAGGTCGCGGTCGGCTTCGCGCACCGCCGCGTAAAGGCGGCGCACCACCCCGCGGCGGCCCAGCGGCAGCGTCACCAGTTCCGGGTTGCCGGCCTCGCGTTCCAGCACCCAGTCGGGCAGCACCGACACGCCGCGCCCCGAGGCGACCAGCAGCAGGATCACGTCGGTCAGCTCGATTTCCCGCACAGCGCCGGGCTGCACCCCGGCGGGGTCGAGGAAATGCGAGAACACATCCAGCCGGGCGCGGTCCATTGGGTAGGTGATCAGCGTTTCGGTCGAAAGGTCGGCCGGCTCGGCGAAATCGCAGCCGGCCAGCGGATGGTGGGCGGGCACCACCAGCAGGGGGTTGTAGTCGAACAGCGGCTCGAACACGATGCCGGGCAGGTCCTCGGGGTCCGAGGAAATCACCATGTCCGCATCGCCCCGCACCAGGGCGGGCAGGGCGGTGAAGGCCAGCCCCGCGCGCACGTCGATGTCCACCCCCGGCCAGTCGTGGCGGAAGGCGTCCAGCGCCGGCAGCAGCCAGTTGAAGCAGGCGTGGCATTCCATGGCGATGTGCAGCCGTCCCAGCTTGCCCTGCGTCACGCCGCGCATCTCGGATTCTGCCGCCTCGACCAGTGGCAGGACCTGACGCGCCACGGCCAGCAGCCGCAGCCCGGCGGGGGACAGGCGCATGGGCTTGGTCTGGCGCAGGAACAGCGACGTGCCGGCCTGATCCTCCAGCGCGCGGACCTGATGGGACAGCGCCGATTGGGTGATGTTCAGCACCTCGGCCGCACGGGCAAGGCCGCCTTGGTCGTGGATGGCGCGGATCGTCCGCAGATGGCGCAGTTCAAGATGCATGGAATTCATGTCGAAGTTGTGGAAGATGAATTTGTCTCACGGAAGGCGCCGTGGCACAAGAAGGGTGAAAGGATACCCGCGATGACCACCCCCTCTGTCAGCTTCGAGTTCTTCCCGCCCCGCAACCTCGACCAGTCCTTCAAGCTGTGGGAAACGGCGAATGCGCTGGCGCCGCTGGGACCGGAGTTCGTGTCCGTGACCTATGGCGCGGGCGGCACGACCCGGCAGTTGACGCATGAGGCGGTGACGGCGCTGGCCTCGAACTACGGGCTGAACGTCGCGGCGCACCTGACCTGCGTGGATGCCTCGCGCGCCGAAACGATGGCGATCGTGGACGACTATGCGGCTGCCGGCGTGCGCGAGATCGTGGCGCTGCGGGGCGACCCGCCGCAGGGGGCAGACCGCTTCGCGCCCCATCCCGAGGGCTTCGCCGATTCAGTGGAACTGATCGAGGCCATCGCGGCGCGGGGCGGCTTCTCCATCCGCTGCGGTGCCTATCCCGAGCCGCACCCGGAAAGCCCCGACACCAGCGCCGACGTGGAGTGGCTGAAACGCAAGGTGGACGCGGGCGCATCCAGCGCGATCACCCAGTTCTTCTTCGACGCGGATGTCTATTTCCGCTTCCGCGACTCTTGCGACGCTGCAGGGATCGCGGCTCCGATCATCCCTGGCATCCTGCCGATCCAGAGCTGGTCGGGTGCGAAGAAATTTGCCGCCCGTTGCGGGGCGAGCGTGCCCACATGGGCCGACGCGGCCTTTGACAAGGCGGGTCCGGAAGGCGAGCGGCGGCTAGCCGTGGACATGGCGGTGAATCTCTGCCGCCGGCTGATCGAGGGCGGCGTGGTCCGGCTGCATTTCTACACGGTCAACCGGCCGCAGATGACGCTGGCCGTCTGCGAGGGGCTGGGGATCGCGGCCCCGCAGGCCAAGGTGGCCTGAGGACGTGGCCGGCTGGTGGTGGGATGGAACCCCACCCTGCCGGGACATGGCGCAGGGTGAGGTTCATCCCCCCGTCATCCCGCACGAACGCCTCCCCGATTGCCCCGTAGGGCGGGGTTCCACCCCACCGAAAGCACCACCCTTGCCGGATGGCGCCCGAAGGCTCAGTCGAAGCCCATCACCGTCAGTTGCCGCATCTCGCCGAAGCCGTTGAAGCGGGTGTTGGTCACGACCGAATAGGCGCCCGCGCCGTGGAAGACGACGTAGTCGCCCTCATGGATATTGTCGGGCAGCGAGATCTCGCCCGGCAGGCGGTCCACCGAATCGCAGGTCGGACCGAAGACCACGCGGCCGTGGCTGTTTTCCCCGCGCAAGCGGCCCTCGGGCGTCAGCACCTCCAGCCGGTCGAGGTTGCCGATCACCGGCAGCTCGTTCATGCCGCCATAGACGCCGTCGTTCAGGAACACGTTCGTCCCGTCGCGGACCGCCTTGACGCGGGTAATGATGGCGAAGGCGTCGGCGCAGATGCCGCGTCCCGGCTCGCACACCAGTTCGGGGGCGTCCGCGCCGAAGGCTTCCGCCGTGGTGCGGCCGATCAGGTCGAAGATCGCGGACAGGTCGGGTTCCACCCCGTGGACGCGCCAGGACGGGAAGCCGCCGCCGACGTTCAGGCGCCTGGGCTGCACGCCCGCCATGTCGGCGATCTCGGCCGCGGTGCGGATATACTGCTCCCATGCGTGCGGGTCGGTGCATTGCGTGCCCGGGTGGAAGGTCAGCGAGGCGACAAAGCCCCGGTCGTCGACCGCCTGCAGCAGTTCTGCCGCAAGCTCGGGCGTGGCGCCGAACTTGGAGCCGAAGTCATAGGCCGCGCCCAGCACCGGCAGCTTGAAGCGGGGCGAAATTTCGCAGTTTTCCGGCGGCACCTGCTCGAACAGCTTGTCCAGTTCGGTCCGGCTGTCCACCGACCAGGCCTTGATGCCGGCGGCCACCGCATGGGCGATCTCGGCGCGGCTTCGCACCGGGTTGTGGTAATGCCGCGCGGCCATGGGGGCGAGGCGGCCGATCAGGTCGATCTCGAAGGGCGAGGCCACGTCGAAGCCCTTGATCCCCGCCTGCACGAGATTCTGGATCACCGCCTCGTCGGGGTTCGACTTGACGGCATAGGTGACGAAGCCGGGAAAGCCCGCCAGGAAGGCGCGGGCGCGGTCCTGCAGGACGGTGGGGGCGAAGACCATCACCGGGTTCTCGGGCTTGAGGCTGCGGACGATCTCGGCCGGGTTCTCCCACACGGTCTTGGCCAGGTGGCCTTCGGTCAGTCCCATGCGCAATCCTTTCCATGTCCGGGGGGTCCGCCGATCAACGCGGAAAGCGCCCTATGGGACGCATTCGGGGCGATGAAAAGGATGGATCGTCGCGCGGGGCCGGTTAATGTGACCGGCAAGGCCGTCAAATCGACAAGAGGGACCATGGACGACACCGACCGCGCGATCATCGCGCATCTGGGGCAGGATGCGCGGATGTCGGTGGCGGTGCTGGCGCGGCGGCTTAAGCTGGCCCGGTCAACGGTGCAGGCCCGGCTGGAACGGCTGGAAACCAATGGCGCCATCGCCGGATACACCCTGCGGCTGGGCGAGGCCGCCCGCGTCACCCGCATCCGCGCGACCTGCCTTCTGACGATCGAGCCGAGGGCGCAGGCCGCGATCCTCGGGCGGCTCAAGGCGCTGCCGGCGGTCGAGAAGGTCCATTCCACCAGCGGGCGGGTCGATCTTCTGCTGCAACTGGGCTGCGCATCGACGGTCGAACTGGACGAACTGTTGGACCGCATCGGCAATCTGACGGGGGTGCGGTCGTCCGAAAGCTTGGTCCACCTGTCCACCAAGTTCGACCGGGCGGTGTAAGGGTCAGCCCGCGAAGGCGCGTTCCAGTTGGGCGAGGTCCAGCTTGACCATCCCCATCATCGCCTGCGCGGTGCGCGCCGCGCCGTCGCGGTCGTCGCTTCGCATCATCTCGGCCAGCCGCTTTGGGGCGATCTGCCACGCCACGCCCCAGCGGTCGCGCAGCCAGCCGCATTGTTCAGGGGCGCCGCCGTCCAGAAGCGCGTCCCAGATGCGGTCGATCTCTCCTTGCGTGTCGCATTCGACCATCAGTGAGATTGCATGGTTGAACGTGTCCATCGGTCCGCCGGTGAAGCCGACCATCGGCTGTCCTGCCAGCGTGAACTCGACAATGGTGACGCTGCCGGGCGGGCCTGACGGGGTTTCGATGGGCATCGTCGTGACGTGGTCGATCCGGCTGTCAGGGATCACCGAGGCATAGAAGCGGGCGGCTTCCTCGGCCTCGGAATTGTACCACAGATGGGGGATAAGGCGGGTCATGCGTCTTCTCCTGCGGGAATGGGGCGACGCAGGCGGAACAGGTCCACGAAACCCTGCCCGCGCGAAAGGTCGCCGGTGAAACGGACCTGCCCGCTTGCGGCGACATCCGCCAGCGGAACGGGGCCGTAGATCGTCGCGGCCATGTCGTTGGGATGGCCGGTGAAACTCATCTCTCCGGCCGCTGCGTCGGTGCGGCGGATGTGCAGGCCTTGCGCGTCGGCGGTCAGGGCGAAGGCCTCGCCCTCCATCTCGAAGCCGGCGGTGAAGCGTCCGGCGGGTCGGATCATCGCCTCCATCGACAGCATCAGCGCGGTCGGGCTGATCGGCAGCCGGGGATCGTGGCCCGGCATCGCCGCGCCCCAGCGGCAGAGTTCGCGCAGCACCGGGCGCAGGCCAAGGCCGCTTTCGGTCAGTTCATAGGCGGGCGCGCTGGCGGGCGCGGGCAGGCTGCGGCGGCGCAGGATGCCCGCGCGTTCCAGGTCTTCCAGCCGGCGGGTCAGGATGTTGCTGGCCACCCCCGGCAGCCCGGCGCGGATCGCGCCGAAGCGCTTGGGGCCCAGCATCAACTCGCGCACCACCAGCAGCGCCCAGCGGTCGCCGATCAGGTCCAGCGCATGGGCGGCAATGCAGCCCTCGCCATAGGTCTTGCGGATTTCTGCCAATGCGGGTGCCTCCTGCTGGCACCTTACAACATTTCAGTTGCTTTTTGCAACCGATCTGGCAGCCTAAGTCGCATCGGACGACATTCCACCGGAAAGGACAGCGAGATGCCTTACTACACCGGATCGGTTACTCCCGTGCCGAAGACCAGCAAGGACGCCTACCTGCAGATCAATCGCCGCGCCTGGCCGCTGATGCAGCGGCGGGGCGCGGTCCGCATGGTCGAGACCTGGGCCGAGGACATCCAACCCGGCAAGCAGACCGACTTCCTGCGGGCCGTGGATGCGCAGGATGGGGAGGCCGTAAGCTTCGGCTGGGTCGAATGGCCCGACCGCGCAACCTCGGACGCCGCCTGGGCCGACATCATGCAGAACCCCGAGGAAATGCGTCAGACGATGGGCGAGACGCCTTATGACGGCAAGCGGATGATCTTCGGCGGGTTCCAGTCCTTCGTGGCCGATGGCAGCGACCGGGGCGGCGGCTATTATCAGGGCTTCCTGACGCCCGTGCCGCAAGGCAACCGCGACGCCTTCGAGAAGCTCGCCCATTCGGCATGGGAGGAGATGTTCAGGCCCTTCGGCTGCCTCGGCAATTTCGAAAGCTGGGGCGACGACGTGCCGCGCGGCAAGCTGACCGACATGTATCGGGCGGTCGACGCGCAGGAGGGCGAGGTGATCGTCATGTCATGGGCCGGCTGGCCCGACCGCGCCACCTGCGAGGAGGCGGGGCGCAAGATGGAGGCCGCGATGGAGGGCCAGCCGATGCCCGACATGCCCTTTGACGGCAAGCGCATGATCTGGGCCGGGTTCGAGACGCTGTTCGACAGCGACCGGGCCTGAGGGACGCGATGCAGGACCGTGGCGCGGGGCCTTCTGCAGCGCCACGGCCGCGCGGCAGCACAGTCGGGAGAGAGGCATGACCTATCAGGGCAACCCCTGCTGGTACGAGCTGGGGACAGGCGACGTCGAGGCGGCCCGCGCCTTCTATGCCGGGCTTCTGGGATGGGAGATCACGGACGCCGGCATGAAGGACTTCACCTATCTGCTGGCGCAGTCGGGCGGCGATATGGTCGCCGGGATGATGTCGCTGCAGGGGCAGGAGGGCGCGCCGCCGCCCAACTGGCTGATCTATTTCGCCGTCGATGACTGCGACCGGACGGCCGAGGACATCGCCCGCGCAGGTGGCCGGGTGATGCGCGGCCCGGCCTATATCCCCGGCACCGGCCGTTTCGCCATCGCCGCCGATCCGCAGGGCGCGGTCTTCGGCATCCTCGAACCCGACATGACGGGCATGAGTGAAGCTGACGCTGCCAAGGCCGAGCGCGGCGAGGGCGCCTTCGACCAGCGGAAGGAGGGGCATGGGAACTGGCATGAACTCATGTCCTCGGACCCCGAGGCGGGCTTTGCCTTCTACGCGGAGCTGTTCGGCTGGACCAAGGGCGAGACGATGAACATGGGGCCGATGGGCACCTACCAGCTGTTCCGCCACAAGGGGACGGATATCGGCGGGATGATGGGCTTGGGCGATGCCTCCGCCCCTGTCTGGCTGCCCTATTTCGGCGCGAACGGCATCGTGGGCGCGATCAGCCGCGTCAAGGCTGCGGGCGGCGCGGTTGTCCATGGCCCGGTCGAGGTGCCGGGCGGGGCCTTCATCGCGGTCTGCAGCGATCCGCAGGGCGCATGGTTTGCCTTGGTCGGGCCAAGGGAACATACGGGCTGACGCATCCGCTTGCCCCTTGGCCCCTTCCCCTTGCTTCGGTAAGTCCGATCCAAGCAAGGGGACCCGACCGATGAGCATGGACAAGATCTTCGACGCCGCCACCGTTGAGGCCCGCATCGCGGCTGAGTGGGACAAGCGGCAGGCCTTCGCCGCCGGCGCGAACGCGAAACCGGGGGCGCCCGGCTTCTCGGTCGTGATCCCGCCGCCGAATGTCACCGGCAGCCTGCACATCGGCCACGCGCTGAACAACACGCTGCAGGACATCCTCGTCCGCTGGCACCGGATGCGCGGCTTCGACACGCTGTGGCAGCCGGGGCAGGACCACGCGGGCATCGCCACCCAGATGGTGGTCGAGCGCCAGATGGCCGAAGCGCAGGAGCCCGGCCGCCGCGAGATCGGGCGCGAGGAGTTCCTGCGCAAGGTCTGGGCCTGGAAGCGCGAATCCGGCGGCACCATCACCGGCCAGTTGCAGCGGCTGGGGGCAAGCCTCGACTGGTCGCGCAATGCCTTCACCATGTCGGGCGCTCCGGGCGCGCCCGAGGGCGAGGGCGGCAACTTCCACGACGCCGTGATCCGCGTCTTCGTGGACATGCATGACAAGGGCCTGATCTATCGCGGCAAGCGGCTGGTGAACTGGGACCCGCGCTTCGAGACCGCGATCTCGGACCTCGAGGTCGAGAACCGCGAGGTCGATGGCCAGATGTGGCACTTCAAGTATCCGCTGGCCGGCGGCGAGACCTATGAATACGTGGAACGCGACGCCGACGGCAACGTGACCCTGCGCGAGACGCGGGACTACATCTCGATTGCCACGACCCGGCCGGAAACCATGCTGGGCGACGGCGCGGTGGCGGTCCATCCGGGGGATGCGCGCTATGCCCCCATCGTCGGCAAGCTGTGCGAGATCCCGGTCGGGCCGAAGGAGCATCGCCGCCTGATCCCCATCATCACCGACGACTACCCCGACCCGGATTTCGGCTCGGGCGCGGTCAAGATCACCGGGGCGCATGATTTCAACGACTATGGCGTGGCGCAGCGGAACGGCATCCCGCTTTACGCCCTGATGGACGGGCAGGCGCGGATGCGCGAGGACGGGCTGTCCTATGCCGAGTCCGCCGCCATCGCCACCGCCGCCGCGCGGGGCGAGGACGTGGGCGACGTGTCGGCGGTCAACCTTGTCCCCGAGGACCTGCGCGGCCTCGACCGCTACGAGGCGCGCGAGCGGGTGGTCGAGGCGATCAACGCCGAGGGTCTGGCCGTCACCGACGCCGAGGGCAGCCCGTGGGTCGAGCGCCGGAAGATCATGCAGCCTTTCGGCGACCGCTCGGGCGTGGTGGTCGAGCCGATGCTGACCGACCAGTGGTTCGTGGACACAGCGAAGATCGTCCAGCCCGCCATCGACGCGGTGCGCACGGGCCGCACCCGCATCCTGCCCGAGCAGCATGAGAAGGTGTATTTCCACTGGCTGGAGAACATCGAGCCGTGGACGATCAGCCGCCAACTGTGGTGGGGCCACCAGATCCCGGTGTGGTATGGCCTCGATCTGGAAGCGCCCGATTTCCGCGACGACCAGGGCGACGACCAGCTTGACCCGGTCGAGATGCTGCGCCTGCTGAACGAGGACCGGCTGGTGCGGCCGGGCGAGATCCAGCATTGCGCCGCCAGCTTCGACGAGGTGCGGGCGAAGTTCTTCGACGAGCTTGCCGCCCAGCCTGCGCCCATCGCCACGGGTTCGGTGATCGAGGTCGAGGACCGCGAGGCCGCAGTGGACGCCTTTGCCATGGGACTGGCGGAATACCAGACCACGGGCGATCCGACCCGCATCGTCTATCCCGTCTGGCGCGATCCGGACGTGCTGGACACCTGGTTCTCCTCCGGCCTCTGGCCCATCGGGACGCTGGGCTGGCCCGAGGACACCGAGGAACTGCGCCGCTATTTCCCGACCGACACGCTGATCACCGGCTTCGACATCATCTTCTTCTGGGTGGCCCGGATGATGATGATGCAGCTTGCGGTCGTCGGAGAAGTCCCCTTCCGCACCGTCTATGTCCACGGCCTCGTCCGGGACGAGAAGGGCGCGAAGATGTCCAAGTCCAAGGGCAATGTCATCGACCCGCTGGACCTGATCGACCAGTTCGGGGCGGACGCCCTGCGCTTCACCCTGACCAGCATGGCCGCGATGGGCCGCGACCCCAAGCTGGGGCCGAAGCACGTCGAGGCGAACCGCAACTTCGTCACCAAGATCTGGAACGCCACGCGGTTTGCCGAGATGAACGGCGTGTTCTCGGCCCCCTCGGACCAGCCCGCGCCGCAGCATACGGTGAACCGCTGGATCATGGGCGAGACGGCACGGGCGCGGCTGGCTCTGGACGAGGCGCTGGCGGGCTATCGCTTCAACGACGCGGCGCAGGGGCTTTACGCCTTTGTCTGGGGGAAGGTCTGCGACTGGTATGTGGAGTTCGCCAAGCCCCTGCTCGACGGCGAACATGCGGATGAAACCCGCGCCACGATGCGTTGGGTGATCGAGCAGGCGATCACCATGCTGCATCCGATCATGCCCTTCGTGACCGAGGAAATCTGGGCGCTGACCGGCAACCGTTCGACCATGCTGGTGCACGGGGACTGGCCGACCTATGGGACGGAACTGATCGACCCGGTGGCGGACCGGCAGATGAATTGGGTCATCGGGCTGGTCGAGGGTATCCGGTCTGCCCGCGCCCAGATGGGGGTGCCGGCAGGGGCGAAGCTGGACCTGATCGTGACCGAGGCCGATCCGGCCGCCCGCGCGGCGCTGGCCGCCAACGCGCCGCTGGTCGAGCGGCTGGCGCGGGTGAACCCGCCCGTTGATGGCGCGGCGGGGCGCGGGATGATCGCGGTGGCGGCGCCGGGCGCGTCCTTCGCGCTGCCCATCGGGGACGTGATCGACGCGGGCGCCGAGACGGCGCGGCTGGAGAAGGCATTGGCCAAGGTCGAGAAGGACGCGGCAGGCTTGCGGGGGCGGCTGTCGAACCCCAGGTTCGCGCAGAACGCCGACCCCGAGGTCATCGAGGACACGCGCGGCAAGCTGGCCGATCTGGACGAGGACATCGCCCGCACCCGCGCCGCGCTGGAGCAGTTGAGGAGTTTTTGACGCATTGGTTTGAACGCATCGCCCTGCGGCGCATCGACGAGGCCGCGGCGAGGGGGCAGTTGAGCGGCTTGCGCGGCGAAGGCAAGCCGATTGACCGCGACCGCCTGCGGGAAACCTCGGAGGATGTCATGTACCGCATGATGTCCGACGCGGGCTTCCTGCCACCCGAGTTGCAGATGGCTAAGGACATCGAGGCCAAGCGTGCGGTCCTGGACCAGATCGAGGACGAGGCCGAGCGCACCCGCCTGCAGAAGCAGATCGCCCTGCTGGAACTGAAGCGCGGCATGGCTGCCGACCAGCGCAGGCGCTTCGCGTCGGGCTGAGGCACTTGAGGTGCGGCCGCGCCCCAAGATGGGTACTTGGGCCAGAAAGAAGCCGTGGGTGGTATGCTGCAGCGGCAGATGGTGCGCGCAAAGGCTGCCCGTATCATTCCCAAGCCTTATTGGAGGGGTGTCCCACGCACGCATCCTTGTGATGCGCCATCAGTGTGGATGGTGCGTGAAGATCACGCATCCTGCCTCTGCCTCTGCGTCCGGGTTTGGCGCTGGCGAAAGGGATATCAGGATTTTTCGGGAATGCAGGGTGAGCGATCTGCACGCACTGCTATAAAGCAGTGTCACTCAAGATGGTGCGCGCAACAAACCATCCTGCGTCGTTCAAGCCGTTCGGCTACATGGTCCGCATTGTCATTTCAGGCGGAAATCGGCGGGGATGCGATCGGTGGCTTCGAGGACCAGATCGGCCATCAAGGCGGCGATGACAGGGGCCATGGCGAAGCCGATCTTGAAGCCTCCGTTTGCCACGAAATGGCCGGGGCGGCCGGGCCATGGGCCCAGCAGCGGAGCGCGGCTGGCGGCGCGGGGGCGGATTCCGGCCCAGCGGTCGATGATGGGAGCATCGGCCAGCGCGGGGCAGAGGGTGCGGGCGCGCTCGATCAGGGGGTCGAGTTGGGTGTCCGTCTCCGTGGCGTCGATGAAGTCGCGTTCCGATGTCGAGCCGATGGCGACCGTGCCATCCGCATGGGGGACGATGTGCAGGCCTTCGGCAAAGACCTGCGGCGCGTCCGGGGCGGCATGGGCCAGCAGCGCGGACTGTCCCTTGACGCCATTGCCCATGCTGCGCCCGAGATCGATGGAAAGGGCGGCAAGCCCGGCAGCTCCGGCGGCCCAGATGGCGGGGCTTTCCACCCTGTCCGGCGATTGCTGCCCGGCGCCTTCCTCGATCTCGCCGTCCTTGGCTCGGATCGCCGCGGCCAGCGCCGCACAGGCGCGGCGAGGCGACAGGCGCGCGGAAAGGGTGTCGGTGAGATAAAGCCCGCTGTCGCTGACGGGCAGCAGCAGTCCTTCTGGCGTCTCGGTCAGCGCCATGCGGAAGGGCGCGGGCCAGACTTCGGCCGCCGCCGCGATGCGGGCGCGGAGGCGGTCCGGCGTGGCGGGATCGACCGGCTGGATGCGGCCAGTCCGCGCATAGCCGGGATCGACGCCACCCGCTTGCGCGATCCCGGCCCACCAGCCTTCGGCCGCGAGCAGCGCGTCAAGCTGCATCTGCTTCTTGGCGTTCCAGTTCTCGGGCGCATGCGGGGCCAGCGCCCCCACCGTGCCGCCGCTGGAGCCTGCGCCGACACGCTCGGCCTCAATCACCCGCACTTGCGCGCCTCGGCGCATGCACTCCCAGGCGCATGCGAGGCCGAAGATCCCGGCGCCGATCACCGTCACCCTGCTTGCCATCGCATCGCCCTTTCCGCATGAGCCGCGAAGGGAGTTAGCGCCGATGACCGATGACGACCAGAGCGGGCTGGACTGGCGCGGCGCGATCCCGGTGTCGCGGCGCTTCGACGACCCGTATTTCAGCTTGGCCGGGGGGCTGGAGGAGACGCGCCATGTGTTTCTGGCGGGCAACGACCTGCCCCTGCGCCTGCGGCCCGGCTTTCACGTCGCGGAAACGGGTTTCGGCACCGGGCTGAACCTGCTCGCGCTGGCCGAGGCCGCAACCGTGCCTGTGCGCTTTTCCAGCTTCGAGGCCTTTCCGATGACGGTGGACGAACTCGCCCGCGCCCATGCCGCCTTTCCCGGACTGGCCCGGCTTTCGGCCGAGTTGCGGGCAGGCTGGGGCGCGCCCAGCTTCCGCGTCGGCCATGTCACCGCCGGGATCATCACTGGCGATGCGCGTGAGACGCTTCCCGCATGGCAGGGCATGGCCGACGCCTGGTTCCTGGACGGCTTTGCGCCCGCGAAGAACCCGGAGTTGTGGTCCGAGGCGCTGCTGGCCGAGGTCGGCCGCCACACCGCGCCCGGCGGCAGCTTCGCCACCTATACCGCCGCGGGCCATGTCCGCCGGGCGCTGGCGGCGGCGGGCTTCGCCGTCGAGCGCGCGCCCGGCTTTGCCGGCAAGCGGCACATGAGCCGGGGCGTCAGGCCCTAGCGGCGCACCTGCGGGATGCGGCTGGGGGCGTATTCGACCGGCGGATGGGGCGGCTGGCCGTGGGTGATCCGCCAGAAGGCGGGGCCTCCGCGCCGCAGGAACAGGGGCAGGGCCAGCACGATCCCGGCGACGAAGCCCCCCGCATGGGCCCAGTAGGCCACACCCGCATCGCCCCCGATCATCGCGTAGCCCGAGAAAAGCTGGACCGCGAACCAGACCGCCAGCATCACCCAGGCCGGGATGGTGAACATCTTGATGAGAATGATGATGATCGCCACCACATCCACCTTGGCGCGCGGGAACATCAGCAGGTAGCCCCCCATCACCCCGGCGATCGCGCCCGAGGCGCCGACCATCGGCACGCCCAGCATCGGCTCGGCCCAGACCTGCGCCGCGGCCGCCGCCAGCCCGCAGCCGAGGTAAAAGACCAGAAAGCCAAGATGCCCCATCTGATCCTCAAGGTTGTCCCCGAAAATCCACAGGAACAGCATGTTGCCGCCAAGGTGCAGCAGGCCCGCGTGCAGGAACATGTGGGTGACCCAGCCCCACAGCAGTTCCCCATGCACCACCGCGACGGGGTAAAGCGCCAGCCGTTCCCACAGCCAGACCATGCCGCCGGCCCAGGGCATGGTCAGCAGGAACATCGCCACGTTCAGCACGATCAGCGCATAGGTGACAACGGGCGTGCGCTCGGACGGGTTGTGGTCGCGGATCGGGAACATGGCCGGCCCTTTCGGCTGCAGGGATGGTGGGGTGCGGTGCCCGACCGTGCCACCCAAACACCCCATTGTGCGGATCGGTTCACAGGCTACAGATAAGGCCGACGGGCGCCGATGGCGCCGATGCACGCCGGGGAACGCGCCGATGACCACGATGACCGACCGCAGGAACGCCGCGATCTCGCGCGGGGTGGGGATGACCACGCAGATCTATGCCGAGCGGGCCGAGAACGCCGAGATCTGGGACAAGGACGGCAACCGCTATATCGACTTCGCCGCAGGCATCGCGGTGGTGAACACGGGCCACCGGCACCCGAAGGTGGTGCAGGCAGTGAAGGACCAATTGGACCGCTTCACCCACACCTGCCACCAGGTCGTGCCCTATGAGAACTACGTTTCGCTGGCCGAGCGGCTGAACGCGCTGGTCCCCGGCGATTTCGAGAAGAAGACCATCTTCGCCACTACCGGCGCCGAGGCGGTGGAAAACGCGATCAAGATCGCCCGCTTCGCCACCGGCCGCAGCGCCGTCGTGGCCTTCACCGGGGCCTTCCACGGCCGCACCTTCATGGGGATGACGCTGACCGGCAAGGTCCAGCCCTACAAGGCGGGCTTCGGGGCGATGATGCCCGACGTCTGGCACCTGCCCTTTCCGAACGAGTTGCACGGAGTCACCCAGGCGGATGCGCTTGCCGCCGTGGACAAGCTGTTCAAGGCCGACGTCGATCCCGCCCGCGTGGCCGCGATCATCGTCGAACCCGTGCAGGGCGAGGGCGGCTTCTACCCCGTCCCTTCGGGCTTCATGCAGAAGCTGCGCCAGCTTTGCGACGACCACGGGATGCTGCTGATCGCCGACGAGGTGCAGACCGGCTTTGCCCGCACAGGGCGGTTGTTCGCAATGGAGCTGCACGGGGTCGCGGCCGACATCACCTGCATGGCCAAGGGTCTGGGCGGTGGACTGCCGATTTCCGCTGTCACTGGCCGTGCCGAGGTCATGGACGCGCCGAACCCCGGCGGGCTTGGCGGCACCTATGCCGGCAACCCGCTGGGCGTGGCCGCCGCCCATGCGGTGCTGGACGTGATCGAGGAGGAGGGGCTGGCCGAGCGGGCCGAGCGGCTGGGCCAGCGGCTCAAGCAGCGCCTCGCGTCCTTGCGCGACGATGTGCCCGAGATCGTGGACATCCGCGGCCCCGGCCTGATGAACGCGGTCGAGTTCAACGTCGCAAACAGCGACAGGCCCTCGCCCGAGTTCACCAACCGCGTGCGAGAAGAGGCGCTGAGGCGCGGCCTGATCCTTCTGACCTGCGGCGTTCACGGCAATGTGATTCGTTTCCTGCCGCCGCTTACCGTGCCCGATCCGGTCTTTGACGAGGCGCTGGACATCATCGAGGATTCAATCAGGGCGGCGCGCGTATCCTCCCGCGGGGCCTTGGAAAAAGATGGGCAACTGGCACCGGGAAAGCAGGAGGCCTGAGGCGCGGCGCACGGTCCCGGCAGTGCCGCCTGCCCGCGGAACAGGCAGACCTGCGGTGATCTGCCTGTAAACCAAGCGGCATCGAAAAACATTGTCCTTGTGTCGCCGCTGCCACAGCGGCTGTGCAAAAGGAGGATGTTCCCAATGCAGGACGACAATCGCTACGACCGTGACAACCGGCGCCGCGAGGCGGGGCGCAATGACCGGGACGACGAGTTGCGGGCCAGCCGCCGCTATGGCGACCCCGACCATCCCGGCATGATCAGCGACCGTGACTGGGCGGGGCCTTCGGAATATGGCCGTCATGACAGTGGCCGGGGCTATCGCGGCGGTGACTACGGCAGCGGCTATGGCGGCGGCGACTCGGGCCGCGGCGGTTACGGCGGCACAGAACAGGGCCGCGGTGGCTACGGCGGGGGTGGCTACGGCGGCCGAGGCTACGGTGGACAGGGTGATTACGGCCAGTCCGGCCGTGGCATGTCCACCAGCTATGACTATGCCGGCCGCAATCTCAGCGGCGGCTCGTCGCGCGGCTATGGCGGCGACTACGGCCGCAGCGGCGGCTATGGCGGTGGCGGTCAGGACCGCGACTGGAGCGACGAAGCGGACCGCGGCGCCCAGCGCGGCGGGCAGTGGCGCGGCTCGGACTTCGGGTCCGCTGGCTACTCGGGTGGCTCGGGTGGCTATGGCTCCGGCTATTCGGGCGACTACGGGTCCGGCTACTCGGGCGACTACGGCTCGGGCTACGGCGGCGGTATGGGCGCGCGGCGCGGTGCCGGAATGGGCGCGGGCATGGGCGCGGCCGGCGGCGGCTTCGGCCGGGGCGTGGACACATGGGGCGAGGACGGCTCGTTCCGCGGCGCCCAGGGCGGCAGCGGAGAGACGGGTTCCCATCGCGGGCGAGGCCCCAAGGGCTATTCGCGGTCCGATGACCGGGTGCGCGAGGACGTGTCCGACCGCCTGTCCGACGACCACATGATCGACGCCTCTGACATCGAGGTCGAGGTCAAGGGCGGCGAGGTCACGCTGAGCGGCCAAGTGGAGAACCGCCAGGCCAAGCGCCTGGCAGAGGACATCGCCGAGCGGGTCATGGGCGTGAACCACGTCCAGAACAACCTGCGCGTCAAGGGCTCGTCCTCGGGGTCGATGAGCGGGTCAGGCGGGTCCTCGGGCGGCAGCAGCGGGACGACCGGGGGCTTCGGCTCCGGCGAGTCCGGCGGCTCGTCGGGCACGATGAGCGGCTCGGTCGGGTCGGGTAGCGGTTCGTCCAGCGGTTCCAGCGGCAGCGGCTCGTCCGGCTCGTCCTTGGGCTCGTCCAGCGGTTCCTCGACGGGTTCGGGTTCGTCCAGCCGCAGTTGAGCGGAGCGGATGAAAGAGGCGGGCGGCCGACGGGCCGCCCGTTTCCGCGTCTAGAGGCCGCCCAGAAGCGCCTCGGTCAACGGATGCGCAGGGTCGGTCAGCCCGTCGATGACATCCAGGTGGTGCCGCCCGGCCTCGACCATCAGCTCGGTCCGGTTCGGGATACCCGCCCATGCCGCGTGGATCAGGCGCGACTGCTGGACAAAGACTGGCCGCTCGTCCGCGCCGACCCAGACATGCAGGTCGAGATCGCGGGCGGGCAGGTGGAACAGCGGGCTTTCGCTATGCGCGACCTCGTCCGTCAGCCCGAGGTCGCCCTGCATGGCGGTGAACTGCAGCGGCCGCAGGTCGAAGAGGCCCGAGATCGTCAGGCAGCGCCGGATGCGGGCCAGCACCGGCGCCGGAAGCGGGCTGTCCCTGCAGATCAGCCGCGCGGCCAGATGACCCCCTGCGGAATGGCCGGCTAGCGCGATCGGTCCCTTTATCCGCTCGGCCGCCATGGCCACCTGCGCCGCCACCGCGTCCCGCATTTCGGCCAGTGTGCCCGCCGGCGCAAGCGGATAGCCGGGTAGCACCACCGCCCAGCCCCGCGCCAGAGCGCCTTGCGAGAAGTGAGAGAACCACCCCGGCCCGAACTTCACCCAGTAGCCGCCGTGGACAAAGACCATCAGCCCCTTGGGTGGCCCCTCGGGGCGGTAAAATTCGCCAGCTTCGCCCGCCTCGGGTGGGTGCATGGCCCGAAAGGCGGCGGCGTCGCGCAGCCATCGGTCCGGGATCTCCGCACCGCCGGGGATATGGGCGATATTGGCATAAGCGTCGTCCCAGTCGGCGATGCCATCCACGATCATGCGGGCTTCACCTTGGCCGCCGTCCCCTTGGCGAAAGCTTCCAGCCGGGCCTTGGCGGCCTCCTGCGTGTTCACCATGCCGGCCACGACCGACTCGGCATAGGCCGCGTCCAGCGCGCTCATGTTCTGCATGTGGCTAATGGCCGAGCAGATGGCGAAGTTGGAAAGCGGCGGGTTCTGGGCCGCGGCGCGAGCGATCTCGTAGGCCTTGGCCTCGGCATCATCGACCAGATACTGGGCAAGGCCCACGTCCACCGCCTCCTGCCCGCGATACAGGCGGCCCGACAGCATCATGTCGATCATCCGCGCCTTGCCGATCAGGTCCGCCACCCGGATCGTCGCGCCCCCGCCGGTGAACAACCCGCGCTGGCCTTCCGGCAGGCCAAAATAGGTGGACTGGTCCGCGACCCGGATATGGGCGGCCGAGGCAAGCTCCAGCCCCCCGCCCACGACCGCGCCCTTCAGGGCGGCGATGATGGGGACGCCGCCGTATTCCATCTTGTTGAAGGCCTCGTGCCAGCGCAGGCAGACATGCATGAAGTCGGACGCGCTGCGGTTCGCGTGGTAATGTTCCACCAGATCCAGCCCTGCGCTGAAGTGCGTGCCTTCGCCCCGCAGCACGCAGGCGCGCACGCCCGCGCGGGGCAGGGCGGTGAAGACGTCCACCAGTTCCTCGACCGTGGCCGCGTCCAGCGCGTTGCGCTTGGCGGGGCGGTTCAGCGTCACCGTGGCGATGCCATCTTCGTCCACGTTCAGGCGGAGGTTTTCCAAGGGCAGGTCAGGGAGGGTCCGCATGAGGTTCAGCCTTTCGTAATCAGGTGGATGACATAGGGCAGGGTCAGGATGCAGCCCGCCGTGGACACGAGGATCGTGGCCGAGACGCGCTGCTCGGCCAGCGCGAAGTGGTGCGCGAGGATATGGACGGTGCCCGCGACCGGCAGGGCGGCGGCGGCGATCATCACCCCGGCGGCCGTGGGTTCGACCGCCAGCACGAAGGCCGCAAGCGCCACGGCGGCCGGGTGCAGGATCAGCTTGGCCCCGCTGAGCCACGCGGCCGGCCCCAGCCGTTCGGCCGGACGGTGCGCCAGCGAAGCGCCGATGGCGAACAGCGCGCCGGGGGTCGCGGCCCCGCCCAGAAGCGTCATGAACTCGGCCGCGGGCGCGGGCCATGGCAGGCGCAGGGCGGACCACAGCAGCCCCGCCGCCATCGAGCCGATCATCGGGTTGCGGATGATGCCCTTCAGGACCGGCAGGAAGGTGCCGAACCCGATGCGGCCGTGGCGGACCGCCGCGACGATCAGCGTGACCAGCATGGCGAAGACCGCCAGATCCAGCGCCAGCACCATCAGCACCGGCCCGACCGCCGCCGGCCCCAGCAGCACGACCAGCATCGGCACGCCCAGAAAGCCCGTGTTCCCCGTGATCGCCGTATGGGCCAGCATCGCTGCCTCGGGGGCGGGCGAGCCACGGCTACGGGCGATGGCTGCGACCAGCAGCCAGACCACGGCAGAACCTGCCACATAGGCCAGCGCGAAACGCAGGTCGAACAGTTCGCGGATGTTCAGCGAGGCGGCAAAGCCGAACAGCATCGCCGACAGCGCGAAATAGAAGACGAATTTCGTCAGCGCCGCCGTCGCCTCGGCCGAGAACAGCCGCAGCCGCCCGGCCAGCCAGCCGGTCCCGATCAGTGCAAAGAACGGCAGCGTCTTGAGAAAGATCGCCAGCACGGGCGTTCCTCCCTCGACCGCCTTCGGGGCGCGACAGAAGCATCCCCGTGCGCGGGACGCAAGATCAGCCGCGCCGCACGAGGTAGCGGCGGGCGCCGTCGGGCAGGGGGTTTGAGGCGACCAGTTCATGCCCGCCCTCGGCGCAGAAATGCGGCACGTCCAGCACCGCCGCCGGGTCGGTCGCCACCAGTGCCACCGTCGCCCCGGCGGGCAGGGAAGAGAGCGTCCGGCGCAGCTTCAGCACCGGCAGGGGGCAGAGAAGATGCCGCGCGTCGATTTCCGCGTCCGCGGTCATGCGGCGGCGCGGTGGCTGCGACACCAGCCTTCGGCCCCGGCCCAGGTCAGCGGCCGGGCATAATCTCCGGCGAAATCGATGAAGGCGGGGACAAGCTCGGGCGCGACGGCGACCAGGACGGGGGTGCCGTTTGCCAGCGCGTCGGCGATGAAGTCGCGGAAGCCCCGACCCGCGGCCTCCTGCTTGCCGAACTTGTTGACCAGCGCGAGGTCGGCGCCTTCCAGCCCCCGGGCCGCCAGCGCCGCCGCCCGTTCCAGCGCATCCGTATCCAGCCGGCAGCCCTGCGCGCCCGCGCCCAGCGATTGCGAGATGCGGATGGGCGGGGCGTCTGTGCCCAGCACCGTCAGTTCCATGTCGCAGGCGCAGTCGCCGCCGCGGTCAAGGTTGGCCTGCACGGCGCCCGCCAGCCGCAGCCCTTGCGCCGCAAGCCTGCAGGCCAGCGCGGCCATCCGGGCGTTGCCGTCGTCCTCGTCGTGGATCACATATCCCAGCATGGCCGCGATCCTAAGATGAGCGGCCTGCCCCGGCAAGCCGCTGCGTGCCTGCTTGCGGCCCTCCGACGCGCAGCGCAGACTGTGCCGGATGAGCAGGGAAATCGCGGGAATCGTGCTGGCCGGGGGGCAGTCGCGTCGGATGGGCGGCGGCGACAAGGGGCTGCTGGACCTCGGCGGGCGCCCGGTCATCGCCCATGTGATCGAACGTCTGGGCTGCGCCCGCGCGATCAGTGCGAACGGCGATCCGGCGCGTTTTGCAGACTTCGGCCTGCCCGTTCTGCCCGACAGCCTGCCGGACTGGCCGGGGCCGCTGGCGGGCGTGCTGGCCGGGATGGACTGGGCGGCGGCGCGGGGTATCCCCCGCATCGTCACCGCCGCCGCCGACACGCCCTTCTTCCCGCGCGACCTCGCGGCGCGGCTTGCAGGCGTCGAGGCGCCGGTGATCATGGCGAGCAACGACGGCGACCATCCCGCCTTCGCCCTCTGGGACGTTTCCCTGCGCGACGACCTGCGTGCCGCGCTGCACTCGGGCACCCGGCGGATGCGCGACTGGATGGACGCGCATGGCGCCGTCCGGGTCGGGTTTCCGGGCGACGATCCCTTCTTCAACATCAACACGCCCGCCGAGCTGGCAACGGCCCGCCTCAGGCTGTCGCAGGAACAGGAATGGACCTGAAATCCGCCCTCATGGGCCTGAGCTTCGCGG
The DNA here is from genome assembly GCF_014164635.1 of Paracoccus sp. MC1854. Taxonomy (NCBI): domain Bacteria; kingdom Pseudomonadati; phylum Pseudomonadota; class Alphaproteobacteria; order Rhodobacterales; family Paracoccaceae; genus Paracoccus; species Paracoccus sp. MC1854. Next base: position 127,320 of record NZ_JACJFU010000007.1, read on the forward strand.
CGATCTGGGCCTCGGCCTTCACCTCGACGCGGATCGCGGTGATCGAAATGCCGCCGCTGCTGGCGCTGGTGATCCGATTCAGTGCCTCTGCCGTCATCGCCATCGGGCTGGCCTATGCGATGGGCCAGTCGATGCGGCTGTCGCGGGCCGAGTGGCGCACGGTGGTCGTCTTCGGCCTCTGCCAGAACGCGCTCTACCTTGGCCTCAACTGGGTCGGGATGCAGTGGGTCGAGGCGTCGGCCGCCTCGATCATCGCCTCGATGATGCCGCTGCTGGTGGCCTTCGCGGGCTGGGCCTTCCTGCGCCAGCCGCTGCGGCCGCAGGCGGTGGCGGGACTGGTGATCGGCGTTGTCGGAGTCGTCATCATCATGAGCGTGCGGATCTCGCAGGGGATGAACCTTCTCGGCCTCGCTCTGTGCCTTGCCGCCGTGGTGGCGCTGACCGTCGCCACGCTGGCGGTGCGCGGCGCGGGCGGGGGGCCGAACGTGATGATGATCGTGGGCCTGCAGATGGCGGTGGGTGCGGTGGCGCTGGTCCTGCCCGCGGCGGCGCTCGAATGGGGCCGGTCTTTCGAATGGAGCGGGCGGCTGATCGGCGCGCTGGCCTATTCGGTCCTCGTGCCCGGCATCCTTGCGACTTTTATCTGGTTCCGGCTGGTCACGCGCATCGGCGCGGTCAGGGCGGCGGCCTTCCATTTCCTGTCCCCGCCCTTGGGCGTCGCTACCGCCGCGCTGTGGCTGGGCGAAAGCTTCGGCTGGTCGGACGTGATCGGGTCCATCATCGTCGCCATCGGCATCCTGATGGTGCAGCTTGCCCGTGTCGCCCCCACGCCTGCCGTGCCGGGCCTCGCGGCGGAACCACGGAACGCATGACCCCCCGCCGAGGTTGAGCGGCGATGCGCGCCGACGATTTCCTTCATCCCACCGATGCCGGGCTTTACTGCCCTTCGGGTGATTTTTTCATTGACCCACTGCGACCCGTGCCCCGCGCCCTCATCACCCACGGCCACGGCGACCACGCCCGGTCCGGCCACGGCGCGGTCATGGCCACGCGCGAGACGCTGGAGATCATGGCGATCCGCTATGGCGAGGATTTCACTGCCTCCCGGCAGGTGGCCGACGGGCCAACGCAAGTGGGCAGCGTTGAGGTCAGCTTCCACCCCGCGGGCCACATCCTCGGCTCGGCCCAGATCCGGCTGGCCTGTCAGGGCGGGCCAGTCATCACCGTTTCCGGCGACTACTGCCGCACCCCCAACCCCGTCTGCGCCCCGTGGGAACCTGTCCCCTGCGACATCTTCGTGACCGAGGCGACCTTCGGCCTGCCGGTCTTCAAGCATCCCGACCCGGCGGCGGAAACGCAGAAGCTGCTCGCCAGCATGGCCGAGTTCCCCGACCGCCCGCATCTGGTCGGCGCCTATGCCTTGGGCAAGGCGCAGCGGGTGATCGCCCTGCTACGGCAGGCGGGCTACGACGCGCCGATCCACCTGCACGGCAGCGCCCAGCGGCTGAGCGACTACCATGTGGCCGAGGGCATCCCGCTGGGCGACTTGCGCCCCGCCACCACGCCGAAACAGATCGAGGGGCAGGTGGTCATCGCCCCCCCCTCGGCTTTCGCCTCGCCTTGGGTCCAGCGCTTCCGCGATCCGGTGATCTGCTTCGCCTCCGGCTGGATGGCCGTCCGCGCCCGCGCCCGGCAAAGGGGCGTGGAACTGCCGCTGGTCATCAGCGACCACGTGGACTGGCCACAACTGACGCAGACGCTCACTGAACTGCGCCCCTCGGAAGTCTGGGTCACCCATGGCGCCGAGGAAGCGCTGGTCCGCTGGTGCGAGCTGAACCAGCTTCGCGCCCGCCCCCTGCGGCTGGTCGGCTACGAGGACGAGGAAGAATGAGAGGTTCTTCTTCGGACAAATATCCCCGGGGGGCTCGGGGGGCAGGCAGCCCCCCGTCCGGCGGTGCCGCATGAAGGCCTTCGCCGCCCTGCTGGAACGGCTGGCCTTCACGCCCGCGCGCAATGCCAAGCTGCAGATCCTGCAGCACTACCTGGAACGCACGCCCGACCCCAACCGCGGCTATGCCTTTGCCGCTCTGACGGGCAATCTCAAGCTGCGCGCCGTCACACCCGGCCTGCTGCGCGGCCTCGCGGTCGATCGCTTCGACGAGCTGCTCTTCGCCCTGTCCTACGACTTCGTCGGCGACCTCGCCGAAACCATCGCGCTGATCTGGGAAGGCGAGCCGCAGGGTGACCTGTCCATCACCGAAGCCGTTCACCTGCTGGAAACCACCGGCAAGGCCGGGCTGCCCGCCGCCATCGCCGGCGTTCTGGACCGGCTCGGCCCCTCCGAGCGGCTGGCCTTCCTCAAGCTCGCCACCGGCAACCTGCGGATCGGCCTGTCGGCGCGGCTGGCGCGCACGGCGCTGGCGCAGATGGGGGCGCCCACGCTGGGCGAGATCGAGGAGGTCTGGCACGGCCTCAAGCCCCCCTATCCCGAGGTCTTCGCCTGGGTCGAGGGCGGCCCGCGCCCTGACCGCGCGGCGCTGGCGCCCTTCCGGCCGGTGATGCTCTCGACCCCCACGGACTTGGACGAACTCCGCGCGCTCGACCCTGCCGACCATGTCGCGGAATGGAAATGGGACGGCATCCGCGTGCAGGCTGTCAGCGAGGGCGGGGTCAGCCGCCTTTATTCCCGGACCGGAGAGGACATTTCCGGCGCCTTCCCCGACCTGATCGCCGAGATGACCTGGGAAGGCGCGGTCGATGGCGAGCTTCTGGTCCGCAACGAGGGCGGGGTCGCCACATTCAACGACCTCCAGCAGCGGCTGAACCGCAAGACGGTCAGCCGCGCCATGCTGCAAAGCCACCCGGCGGGCCTGCGCGTCTATGACCTGCTGATCTGGAACGGCGAGGACCAGCGCGCCCGCCCCCTGACGGACCGCCGCGCCGTGCTTGAGACGGCGGATTTCCGGTCCGACCGCATCGACATCTCGCCGCTTCTGCCGTTCGGGACATGGGACGACCTCGCCGCCCTGCGCGCCGATCCGCCCGACCCGGTGATCGAGGGGGTGATGATCAAGCGCCGCGACGCGCCTTACACCGGCGGCCGTCCCCGTGGTCCCTGGTTCAAGTGGAAGCGCGACCCCCGCGTGGTGGACGCGGTGCTGATCTATGCCCAGCGCGGGCACGGCAAACGCTCGGGCTATTATTCGGACTTCACCTTCGGCCTCTGGGATGGCGACACGCTGGTCCCGGTCGGCAAGGCCTATTTCGGCTTCACTGATGAGGAGCTGCGCGAACTTGACCGCTTCGTCCGCAACAACACGACGGAACGCTTCGGCCCCGTCCGCGCCGTCGCCCCGAAGCTGGTGGTCGAGGTCGCCTTCGAGGGCGTCAACCGATCCGCCCGCCACCGTTCCGGCGTGGCCCTGCGCTTCCCGCGCATCAGCCACATTCGCTGGGACAAGCCGGCGGTCGAGGCGGACCGGCTGGACACGCTGGAAGCGATGATCGACGCGCCCAATGTCTTCGACGCCGAGGCAGCTCGGGCCGGCGTGCGCCACGGGCGGACGAAGCGGCGTAACGGGGCGAGCGATCTGCCCGAAGAAGCGGGGGCTTCGCGCCCCCTGAATGGCGTCGAGACGCCATCCACCCCCGCGGGATATTTGGACGAAGAAGAATGAGCCTTCCCCCCGCCTTCGCCGACTGGTTCGCGCGGCAGGGCTGGACTCCGCATCCGCACCAGCTTGCGCTGCTGGAGGCCACGGGCGACAGCCTGCTGATCGCGCCCACGGGGGGCGGCAAGACGCTGGCCGGGTTCCTGCCCTCGCTGGTGGAACTGGCCGGGGGGTGGAGGGGGCTGCACACACTCTATGTCTCGCCGCTGAAGGCGCTGACGGCGGACATCGGGCGCAACCTCGCGCGCCCTGTCGCGGACCTGAACCTGCCCATCCGGGTCGAGGATCGCACCGGCGACACCAAGGCCAGCGCCCGCCAGCGCCAGCGCACCGACCCGCCGCAGATCCTGCTGACGACGCCCGAAAGCCTCGCGCTGATGCTGAGCTACCCCGAGGCGCCGAAGATCTTCGGCAGCCTCCGCCGCGTGGTGCTGGATGAATTGCACGCGCTGGCGGAATCCAAGCGCGGCGACCAGTTGATGCTGGGACTCGCGCGGCTGCGCAGCCTTTCGCCCGGCCTGATCGCCACCGGCCTGTCGGCGACGGTTGAGGACCCGCAGGCGCTGGCCGGGTTCATGGGCGGGGCGCAGGTCGTCCATGCCGATCCCGGCCCCGACCCGGACATCGCCATGCTGCCGACCAGCCGCCCGCCGCCCTGGGCCGGGGCAGGGGGGCGCTATGCCGTCAGCGACGTGCTGAAGGCCGTGGCCGAGGCCCGCACGACGATCATCTTCATCAACACCCGCGCCCAGGCCGAGCTGTTCTTCCAGGCGCTCTGGGCCGAGAACGACCAGAACCTCCCCATCGGTCTGCACCACGGCAGCCTTGCGCGCGAGGCGCGCGCGCGGGTCGAGGCCGCGATGGCCGCGGGCGAGTTGCGGGCAGTTGTGGCGACGGGCAGCCTTGATCTCGGGATCGACTGGGGCGACGTCGATCTGGTGATCCAGGTGGGCGCGCCCAAGAACGTCAAGCGGCTGGTCCAGCGGATCGGACGGGCGAACCACCGCTACAACGCGCCGTCCCGCGCCCGCATGGTCCCCGCCAACCGATTCGAGGTGATCGAGTGCATCGCCGCGCTGGAAGCCGTGCGCGAACGCGACCTTGATGGCGACGCGAGGGGGCCGGGGCCGCTTGACGTCCTCTGCCAGCATATCCTGCTGACCGCCTGCGCGGGGCCTTTCGACGCCGATGCGCTTTATGCCGAGGTCCGCACCGCCGGTCCCTACCGTGACCTGTCCCGCGCCGATTTCGACGATTGCCTGAACTTCGCGGCGACGGGAGGCTATGCGCTCCGCGCCTATGACCGCTGGCAGCGGCTGATGCAGCGGGGCAACCTGTGGGGCCTGCGCGACCCCCGTGCCGCCCGCGACCTGCGGATGAACGTCGGCACCATCGTGGAAGCCGAGATGACCAAGGTCCGCTGGAAGCGCGGCGGCGGGCTGCTGGGCGAGGTCGAGGAATCCTTCGCCGCCACCCTCGTCCCCGGCGACAGCTTTCTGACCGGCGGCAAGATCGTCCGCTACGAATCCCTGCGCGAACTGGTGGTCGAGGTCAGCCCCAGCCCCCGCAAGGAACCCAAGATCGCCGTCTTCACCGGCGTCAGGATGCCCATGTCGGCGGAACTGAGCCACCGCGTCCTGTCCCTGATCGGCGATCCTTCCCGCTGGGAGGTTCTGCCCCGACCCACCCGCGACTGGCTGTCCCTGCAGGCCCAGGTTTCGGCCGTGCCCCGCCCCGGCACGCTGCTGGCCGAGACCTTTCCGCACATGGGCCGCTGGCACATCGCGGTCTATGGCTTCGCCGGGCACAATGCCATGCAGACGCTGGGCCTGCTTCTGACGCGGGCGATGGAGGAGTCGGGGCTTGGTCCGCTAGGGTTTTCCTCGACCGACTACGCGCTGCTGATCTGGTCGCTGGACCCGGTGAGGGACCTTGCGCCGCTCTTGGACCGTGACAAGCTGCGGGCGGGCCTGGGGGACTGGCTCGCGGGCAATGCGGTGATGAAGCGGACCTTCAAGAACGTCGCCATCATATCTGGCCTGATCCAGCGCAACATGCCGGGCGGGCGGCGGTCGGGCAAGCAGGCGACCTTCTCGACCGACATCCTTTACGACACCCTGCGCCGGCACGACCCCGACCACCTGTTGCTGCGGATCACGGCAGCCGAGGCCGGTCGCGGCCTGGTCGATTTCGGCCGTATTGAGGAGATGCTGGACCGCTCGCCCGTCCTTGACCACCGGCAACTGGACCGCGTATCCCCGCTGGCCGCGCCCCTGATGCTGGAAATGGGGCGCGTCAGGATCGAGGGGCAGGGTCGGATGCGGCTGGCCGAGCAGGAGGCAGAGGCTTTGATGCAGGCGGCAGGATTGCAGTTTACCGACAATCCGGCGGGCTTCGACACGCCGGCCGAGCCGCCGCATCGCTCGCGCCGGGCGCGATGACCGGCTTTGCCTTCACTTGGCACGGGCTTCAGCTTGAGGCGCGCTGCTCGGGCGCGCTGTGGTGGCCCGAGGAGCGCTGGTTGGTTGTCGCCGACCTGCATCTCGGCAAGTCCGAGCGCATGGCCCGGCGCGGCGGCGCGCTGCTGCCGCCCTATGAGGGGATCGAGACCCTGCGCCGCCTTGAGGCAGAGGCCGAGGCGCTGGACCCGGCAGTGATCGTCAGCCTCGGCGATGGCTTCGATGACGACGCGGCCGCAGAGGGGCTGAACCCCGCTGTGGAAAAGGCCGTCGCCGCGCTGGGGCAGGGGCGGCGCTTGCTGTGGATCGCGGGAAACCACGACCCGAAAACCGGTGGCGAGGCGCTGAAGATGGGCCGGGCCACCCTGCGGCACGAGCCGCAAGGGGACGGCCCCGACATCAGCGGCCATTTCCACCCGGTCGTGCGGCTGGCGGGGGCGCGGCGGCGGGCGCTGCTGGTCGGGCCGTCGCACATGATCCTGCCGGCCTTCGGGGCCTATACCGGGGGGCTGGATGCGGGCTCGCGGGTGATCACCCGCTGGGTGCCGCAGGGGTTCGCGGTCGCTTGCCTGCACAAGGCCCTGCCGGTGCCCCTGCGGGCCGCATGATCGGAAAAGGCCGCCGGAAGAACCAGCGGCCTGCATGGGTCCTGAATCTCCGCTCAGAAGCGGAAGTTCAGACCGACCTTGACGTTGTGGAAGCTGGACGAGGCGGAAGTGTTCGCCCCCAGAATTTCGACGTCGGTCGTGCCGAAATCGCTGTACTCCCATTCACCCGTGACGGAGAGGCGATCATTGATGAGCCGCTCGACACCGAGGCCGACGACATACCCATCCGCGTCATATTCGACGTCACTTCCGCCGGCCGACAAGGTGAAGTTACCCTCCTGATAGCCGGCGATGCCGTAAACCAGGGTATCCGGCCGCGCCAGATAGCCGGTCTTCAGCTTGAGTGCCCAAAGATCGTCCACTTCGGATTTGAACGTTCCGCTTCCCAGACCGGGAACATCATAGCCGAAGTCATCCGAGATGTTGCTGAAGGTGTAAGAGAGTTCCGGTCCGATCACCCACCGATTGCGCTGCCAGCGATACCCGACGTGCAGCCCCCCGTTGGCCCCCGAAATTTCCGCATCCCCCAGATTGGCGATGAACCGGTCGTCGGCGGTATATGCGCCAACCCTGTCATCCCCCCCGAACGCATAGCCCAGCGTGATGCCGGCATAGCCGCCCTGCCAGTCGGACGCGGCCGGTGCGACGATGACCGGTGCGGGTTCGACATCGACGACGGGGGCGATATAGCCGCCGGCGTAAGCGGAGGGGACCGAGAACAGGACAGCGGCAGAGGCCACGACGAGGTTGATGCGCAAGGTGAACCTCACTTCATAAGGATTCGGTTCCTGGCAGGGCCCGGACCATCTATGACTGACAACTGGCATGAAATCGCTCTGTTCCCAAGGGGATGAGCGGAAAACTACGGGTTTGTGTGACGGCATGGGCACGATCCCGAAAGGGGCAGCGGATCATGGTCGGGACCGGCCCGTCGAAGCCTGCTTTCCGTAACTGTCTGATACGAAATCCATTTTCCCGGACAGCTCCGGTGCCCCCCTCGGTCGCGCAGGCCCGAGCCTGTCAGGCGAGGGTGGCGGATTTGTCACGTATCAAGGTTTTCGACGCTCAGCGCATTGGCCTGGATGAAGTCCCGGCGCGGTTCAACCACGTCGCCCATCAGCTTGGTAAAGATGTCGTCGGCCTCGGCCACGTCCTCGACCCGGACCTGCAGCAGGGTGCGGGCCACCGGGTCCAGCGTGGTTTCCCACAACTGCTCGGGGTTCATCTCGCCCAGTCCCTTGTAGCGCTGAAGGGTCAGGCCCTTCTCGCCTTCCGCGAAGATCGCGTCCAGCAGCGACAACGGCCCGTGGATCGGGATGCTGCGGTCCTTGCGGACCAGCGTCGCCCGGTCGCCGTAAACTTCGCGCAGGGCGTCGGTCAGGGTGCCCAGCCGCCGGCTTTCGGCCGAGCGCAGCATCGGGCCGTCGAGCAGCCGCGACTCCTCGACCCCGCGCAGCAGGCGCGACAGGCGGATGCCGCCGTCCTGCGTGGGGCGCGCGGACCAGCCGCGTTCATATTCCTCGGCGATGGCGTCCAGCCGGGCCGCCACGGCCCCGCCGACGCCTGCCGCATCGCTGTCGATGGCGCCGGGAACCATCGCGCCTGCAATGGCCGCCTGTTCGGTGATGTGATGCGGATAATGGGTCGGATAGGTGGCGATGACGCGGCGGGCAAGCCGCGCCTCCTCGACCACGCGGGCGAGGTCGGCGCCGGTGATCTCCTCGCCGGAACCGAGCCGCAGGGCAGTGCCCTCGATCCCCTGCTGGATCAGGTAATCCTCGAGCGCGGCCTGGTCCTTGAGATAGACCTCGGACCGGCCCCGCGCGACTTTGTAAAGCGGGGGCTGGGCGATATAGAGATGGCCTGCTTCGATCAGTTCCGGCATCTGCCGGAAGAAGAAGGTCAGCAGCAGCGTGCGGATATGCGCGCCGTCCACGTCAGCGTCGGTCATGATGACGATCTTGTGGTAGCGCAGCTTCTTCAGGTTGAACTCGTCCCGCCCGATGCCGGTCCCCAGCGCCGTGATCAGCGTGCCGATCATGTCCGAGGACAGCATGCGGTCGAAGCGGGCACGTTCCACGTTCAGGATCTTGCCCCGCAGCGGCAGCACCGCCTGGTTCTGGCGGGAACGCCCCTGCTTGGCCGACCCGCCGGCCGAGTCACCCTCGACAATGAACAGTTCCGCCAGCGAGGGGTCTTTTTCCTGACAGTCGGCCAGCTTGCCGGGCAGGCTCGCCACGTCCATAGCGGTCTTGCGACGGGTGAGTTCGCGGGCCTTGCGGGCAGCTTCGCGGGCCAGGGCGGCCTCGACGATCTTGCCGACGATCTGGCGAGCCTCGGCGGGATGCTCCTCGAACCATTCGGCCAGCTTCTCGTTCACCAGGTTCTCGACCGCAGGTCGCACTTCCGAGGACACCAGCTTGTCCTTGGTCTGGCTGGAGAACTTGGGGTCCGGCACCTTGACCGACAGCACGCAGGTCAGTCCCTCGCGCGCGTCGTCGCCGGTGAAATCGACCTTTTCCTTTTTGGCGATGCCGCTGTCCTGGGCGTATTTCCCGATCACCCGCGTCAGCGCGCCCCGGAAGCCCGCAAGATGGCTGCCGCCGTCGCGCTGGGGGATGTTGTTGGTGAAGGGCAGCACGGTTTCGTGATAGCTGTCGTTCCACCACATGGCGATCTCGACGCCGATGCCGTTGCGTTCGCCCACGATGAAGATCGGCTCGGGCATGACCGGGGTCTTCGAGCGGTCGAGGTATTTGACGAACTCGCGGACCCCGCCCTCGTAGAACAACTCGGTCCGCAGCGGTTCGGCGGGGCGTTCGTCTTCCAGCAGGATGCGGACGCCCGAGTTCAGGAAAGCCAGTTCCCGCAGCCGCGTTTCCAGCGTCTTGAACTGGTAGTCGAGGTTCGAAAAGGTTCCGCCCTGCGCGTTCTCCTTGCAACTGGCGAGAAACCGCACCTCGGTCCCCTTTTCGCCCGGCGCGGCGTCGCCCACGACGCGCAGGTGTTCCACCGTGTCGCCGTTCTCGAAGCGGACGAAATGCTCTTTCCCGCCCCGCCAGATGCGCAGTTCCAGCCAGTCCGACAGGGCGTTGACGACCGAAACGCCGACGCCATGCAGCCCGCCCGAGACCTTGTAGCTGTTGCTGTCGAACTTACCGCCTGCGTGAAGCTGGGTCATGATGACCTCGGCGGCGCTGACGCCCTCGGTCGGGTGCATGTCCACGGGGATGCCGCGGCCGTTGTCGCGGACGCTGACGCTGCTGTCGGCGTGGATGGTGACGCGGACATAGTCGGCGTGGCCCGCCAGCACCTCGTCGATGCCGTTGTCCACGACCTCGGTGACCATGTGATGGAGGCCCGAGCCGTCATCGGTATCGCCGATATACATGCCGGGCCGCTTGCGGACGGCTTCCAGACCCTTCAGAACCTTGATGGAATCGGCGCCGTATTCGATCGGCTGCGCGGTGGCTGCGCTCATTGCTGACATTATCCTGCGATTGTTGCCCATCATATAGGGCTCGCGCGCGCGAATGTCACGGGAAACACACAAGATTTTGCGGGTTTCCGGGGGGTTCCGGCAGGGTCTTGCCTAGCGTTCCTTGACGTAAGGCTCGCCCCCCGCGCGGGGCGGCGTGGCGCGGCCGATGAAGCCCGCGAGGATGATGACGGTCAGCAGGTAGGGCAGGGCGCTCATGACCATCGAGGGAATGGTGACGGGGCCGAGGTCGATCTCGGGATAGCGGTTGGCGACCGCCTCCATCAGCCCGAAGAGGAAGGTTGCCCCCAGCGCCCGCCAAGGCAGCCAGTTGGCGAAGATCAGCGCGGCCAGCGCGATATAGCCGCGGCCCGCCGTCATCTCCTTGACGAAGCCCGCCGAGAGGCCGGTGGCGAGGTAAGCCCCCGCCAGCCCCGTCAGCACCCCGCAGATCGCCACCGCCGCCCAGCGCAGGCGCGGCACCGACACGCCCGCCGTATCGACCGAGGCCGGGTTTTCCCCCACCGCCCGCAGCCGCAGCCCGAAGCGGGTACGGTAAAGCAGCCACCAGGTCCCCGGCACGAGCAGCGCCGCGACATAGACCAGCGCCGTGTGGCCCGACACGACCTCGGCGTAGAAGGGGCCGAGGACGGGGATGCCCCGCAGCGCCTCGGCCCCCGGCAGGGTGATGCTGCCGAAACGCGCCGCGCCCTCCAGCGAGGGCGTGCGGCCGCCCAAGCCGAACCAGCTTTGCCCCAGCAGCACCGTCAGGCCGGAGGCGAGGAAGTTGATCGCTACCCCCGAGATCAACTGGTTGCCACGAAAGGTGATCGCCGCCAGTCCGTGGATCAGCGACATCCCCACGGCCGCCAGAACCCCCGCCAACAGCCCCAGCCAGACGCTGCCCGTGATCGCCGCCGTGGCCGCCGCCGAGAAGGCCGCCATCAGCATCTTGCCTTCCAGCCCGATGTCGAAGACGCCCGCGCGTTCGGAATAAAGCCCGGCGAGGCAGGCCAGCAGCAGCGGCGTCATCAGCCTGACCGCGCTGTCGAGGATCTGCAGGACCGTCGCGTAATCCATCAGCGCGCGCCGAACAGACGGTTGAGGGGCATCCTGACCATGTTGTCCAGCGCCCCCGTGAACAGGATCACCAGCGCCTGGATCACCACGATCAGCTCGCGCGGGATCGAGGTCCAGAGCGCCAGTTCCGCGCCGCCTTGGTAGAGGAACCCGAACAGCAGCGCGGCCAGCACGATGCCGACCGGGTGGTTGCGCCCCATCAGCGCCACGGCGATGCCGATGAAGCCCGCGCCCTCGGCGCTGTTCAGAAGCAGCCGCCCGGCCTCGCCCATGACGTTGTTGATGGCCATCATCCCGGCCAGCCCGCCCGAGATCATCATGGCGATGACGATGATCCGCGTGGGCCGGATGCCCGCATAGCGCGCGGCGCGTTCGGACCGGCCGAAGGCGCGTATCTCGTAGCCCAGCGGCGTGCGCCAGATCAGCAGCCAGACCAGCAGGCAGGCGGCAAGGGCGATGAGGAAGCTGATGTTGGCCGGCGTGGACTTGCCCCACTCGATCCCCATCGCCGCCGCCATGTCGGTCAGGCGCGGCAGTTGCGTGCCCTCGGGGAAGCGCGCCGAGGCCGGGTCCATGCTGCCCACGGGGCGCAGCACGTTGACCAGCAGCCAGTTCAGCAGCGCGGCGGCGAGGAAGTTGAACATGATCGTCGTGATGACGATGTGGCTGCCGCGTTTCGCCTGCAGGATCGCCGGGACGAAGGCCCACATCGCCCCGAACAGCGCCGCCCCCACCATCGCGGCGGACAGGGCCACGCCCCAATGCGGCCAGGGCAGCGACAGCGCCACCAGAGCGACGCCAAGCCCGCCAAGGCTCGCCTGCCCCTCGGCCCCGATGTTGAACAGCCCCGCGTGGGCGGCCACTGCCACCGCGAGCCCAGTGAAGATGAAGTTCGTCGCGTAATAAAGCGTGTAGCCCCAGCCGTAGGACGACCCGAGCGCGCCCGTGACCATCACCTTCAGCGCCTCGACCGGGTTCTGGCCGATGGCCAGGATCACCAGCGCCGAGATCGCGAAGGCGAGGGCCAGCGAGATCAGCGGCACCAGCACGAGGTCGGCCCAGCGGGGCAGGCGGGTCATCAGATCATCCCCTTGGTGGGCTCGGGTTCAGGGACATCAGGAACACCCGGCTGGCCTGTCTCGGGCGGAATGCCTGATGGTGAGGCGCCCGCCATCAGCAGCCCCAGTTCGGCGGCCGAGGTCTCATCCGGCAGCCGCTCGCCCATGATGCGGCCATCGAACATGACGGCGATGCGGTCGCTGAGCGCCATGATCTCGTCCAGTTCCACCGAGACCAGCAGGATCGCGGCGCCGGCGTCGCGCAGTTCGATCAGGCGGCGGTGGATGAACTCGATGGCGCCGATGTCCACGCCCCGCGTCGGTTGGCCCACCAGCAGCAGAATCGGGCGGCTCTCGATTTCACGTGCGACCACGATCTTCTGCTGGTTGCCGCCGGAAAAATTGCGGGCGGGCAGGTCGGGGTCGCGGGGGCGGACGTCGAAACGCTCCATCTTGGCGGCGGCTTTGCTGCGGATGGCGACGTTGTCCATCAGCGCCCCGCCCTCGCGGTGGTGGCCGAGGACCGTGTTCTCCCAGGCCGAGAACTCCATCACCAGCCCCTCGGCCTGCCGGTCCTCGGGGATGTTGCCGATGCCCGCCTGCCTGCGCGCCCGCGCGTCGGTGCCGTCGAGCGGCAGGAGACGGCCCGCCAGCCGGGCCTGGCCGGTGACCTGCGCACCCGCCTCGGGATAGCCCCCAAGAATGTCCAGAAGCTGCGTCTGCCCATTGCCGCTGACGCCCGCGATCCCGAGGATCTCGCCCGCCCGCACCGTCAGGTCGATGCCGCGCAGCCGCTCCACCCCCGCCCGGTCCATCATCCGCAGCCCGCTGAGTTCCAGCACCGGCGCGCCCGGCGCGGCAGGTGCCTTGTCCACCCGCAGCAGCACCTTGCGGCCGACCATCAACTCGGCCAGCTGCTCGGGCGAGGTCTGCCGCGTCGAAACTGTCGCCACCATCTCGCCGCGCCGCATGACGCTGGTGTTGTCGGTGATCTCCATGATCTCGCGCAGCTTGTGGGTGATCAGGATCACCGTCTTGCCACGATCCCGCAGGCCCTTGAGGATGCGGAACAGGTGGTCCGCCTCGGCCGGGGTCAGCACGCCTGTCGGTTCGTCGAGGATCAGGATGTCGGCCTGCCGGTACAGCGCCTTGAGGATTTCCACCCGCTGCTGGTGGCCGACCGACAGGGTTTCCACCACCGCATCGGGGTTCACGTCCAACTGATACTCCGCCGCCAGCCGCCGCAGTTCCTTGCGCGCCCGCGTCACCGAAGGCGCCAGCAGCGCCCCGTCCTCGGCCCCGAGGATGACGTTCTCGACCACCGTGAAGTTGGGCACCAGCTTGAAATGCTGGAAGACCATGCCGATCCCCGCCCGGATCGCCGACTGGCTGTCGGTGATCCCGGCGTCGCGCCCGCCGACCATGATCTGCCCCGCGTCCGGCCGGTAGAAGCCGTAAAGGATCGACATCAGCGTGGACTTGCCCGCGCCGTTTTCCCCCACGATGCCGTGGATCGTGCCCGAAGGCACGACCAGGCTGATGTCGCGGTTGGCCTGCACCGGCCCGAAGGCCTTGGAGATCCCGCGCAGCTCGATCGCGGGCGGCGCGGGGGCCGGGGTGACCATGCGCCGTCAGTCCGCCGGGCAGGCGTTGTCGGTCATGTAGTCATGCGGCACGATTTCCCCGGCGATGATCTTGGCCTTGGCCTCCTCGACGGCGGCGGTCATCTCGGGCATGATGAGGGGCGCGTTGTTTTCATCCATCGCCAGACCCACGCCGTCGGCCTTGAGGTCCATCAGCTTGACGCCCGGCTCGACCGCCTCGCCCGCCGTGAACGCCTCGTAGACCGAATTGTCCACGCGCTTGACCATCGAGGTCAGCACCTTGCCCGGATGCAGGTGGTTCTGGTTGGAATCGACGCCGATGGACAGGATGCCCTCGTCCGCCGCGGCCTGCAGGACCCCGATGCCGGTGCCGCCCGCCGCCGCATAGATCACGTCCGCGCCCTGCGCCTTCTGCGCGCGGGCGAGTTCCCCGCCCTTCACCGGGTCGTTCCAGGCCGCCGGGGTCGTGCCGGTGAAGTTGGTGATGACCGTCCCGTCCGGCCGCACGGACTTGAAGCCCTCGGCGTAGCCGCAGCGGAACTTGTGGATCAGCGGGATGTCCATGCCGCCGATGAAGCCCACGATGCCGGTCTGCGACGCCATCCCCGCCAGAATCCCCGCGAGATAGGACCCCTCGGGTTCGGCATAGACGTTGGACTGGACGTTCGGCTGGTCCACCACCGTGTCGATGATGACGAAGCGGGTGTCGGGATAGTCGGGGGCAACCTTGTTCAGCACCTCGCCAAAGGCGAAGCCCGTGGTCACGATGGGGTTCAACCCGGATTCGGCCAAGCGGCGCAGGGCCTGCTCGCGCTGGGCCTCGGACTGCATTTCCAGTTCCTTGTAGCTGCCCCCGGTTTCCTCCTTCCAGCGGGTCGCGCCGATATGGGCGGCCTCGTTGAAGGACTTGTCGAACTTGCCGCCGAGGTCGAAGACCAGCGCGGGCTCGGCCCAGGCGGCGGCGGTAGACAGCGCCAGCGCGGCGCTCGCCAGGCGAAGGGTCAGGGTCATGGCGGCTTTCTCCCGTTGGGTCTGGCGGGATTACAGGAAAAGCCCCGTGCGGCGTCAATCGGAAACGCCGCGGATGGCGCAGCGTCCGTTGGACAGGCGGCGGCGTTGCTGCTAACCGGCGGGGCAGACCAGACGAGAGGCCGCCATGAACGCTCCCACTGTTGCCCCCGTGACCGGACGCAGGCACTGGACCGCGGCCGAGGCGCGGGCCGTCATCGACCAGCCCTTCATGGACCTGCTGTTCCAGGCCCAGACGGTGCATCGCCAGCACTTCGACCCCAACCGAATCCAGTTGTCGCGGCTGCTGTCGATCAAGACCGGCGGTTGCCCCGAAGATTGCGGCTACTGCAGCCAGTCCGCGCGGCACGGCTCGGACCTGTCGGCCTCCAAGCTGATCGAGGTCCAGCGCGTGATTGCCGAGGCCGCGAAGGCCAAGGCGGCGGGCGCCACGCGCTATTGCATGGGCGCCGCCTGGCGCAGCCCCAAGGAACGCGACATGGCGCAGGTCGTGGCCATGGTCGAGGGCGTCAAGGCGCTGGGGATGGAGACCTGCATGACGCTGGGGATGCTGGACGCCGGACAGGCGCGGCGGCTGAAGGACGCGGGGCTGGATTACTACAACCACAACGTGGACACGTCCGAGTCGCATTACGCCAACGTGGTGACGACCCGGACCTATGCCGACCGGCTGGAGACGCTGGCGGTGGTGCGCGACAGCGGCATCAAGGTGTGTTCCGGCGGCATCATCGGCCTTGGCGAAGGCCAAGGGGACCGCGTCGAGATGCTGGTGACGCTGGCGAACCTGCCCGAGCCGCCGGAGTCGGTGCCGATCAACCTGCTGATCGCCATTCCCGGCACGCCGCTGGAGAACGCGGCCCCCGTCGATCCCATCGCCTTCATCCGCACGATTGCGCTGGCGCGGATCATGATGCCCCAAAGCCATGTGCGGCTGTCGGCGGGCAGGACCGAGATGTCGGACGAGATGCAGGCGCTGTGCTTCTTCGCGGGCGCGAACTCGATCTTCATGGGCGACACGCTGCTGACGGCGGCGAACCCCGGCGACGACCATGACATGAAGCTGCTGGCCAAGCTGGGGATGCAGCCGATGGTCGCGTGGGAACACGCGCCCGAGGACGTGGCCGCGCCCGCACCGGGCGAGATGCCGGTGCCGATCCTGCGGTGAGCATTTCTCCCGACGACCGGCTCGCGCCCTTCCGCGCGGATCTCGACGCCATCGCGGCGGGCGGGCGGACGCGTCGGCTGATCGGCCGCGCGGGGGTGGATTTCGCGTCGAACGACTACATCGGCCTTGCGGGCTCGCTGCGGCTGGCCAATGCCGTGCGCCGCGCACTGGAGGAAGGCGTGCCGGTCGGCGCTGCCGGTTCCCGCCTGCTGCGGGGCAATACCGAGTGGCACGAGGGCTTCGAGGACACCGCCGCGCGCTTCTTCGGGGCCGAGTCCGCGCTGATGCTGGGCGGCGGCTATCAGGCCAACGTGGCGGTGCTGGCGACCCTGCCCCAGCGTGGCGACCTGCTGCTGATGGACGGGCTGTCCCATGCCTCGACCCGCGAAGGCGCGCGGCTGACCCGCGCCGAGGTTGCCGAGTTCCGCCACAACGACGCCGGCCACGCGGCCGAGGTGATCGCGGGCTGGCGCGCGAAGGGGGGCAAGGGCGCGGTCTGGATCTGCGTCGAAAGCCTTTACAGCATGGACGGCGACCGCGCGCCGCTGGACGCCCTCGCGCCGTTGGCCGACCGCGAGGGCTTCCTTGTGGTGGACGAGGCCCACGCCACCGGCGTCTGGGGGCCTGACGGACGCGGGCTGTCCCATGCGCTGGAAGGCCGCGAGAACGTCGTGACCCTGCACACGCTGGGCAAGGCGCTGGGCGGCTCGGGCGCGGTGCTGACCCTGCCGCGGGTCTTGCGGGACGTCATCGTGAACCGCGGGCGGCCCTTCATTTTCGCCACGGCTCCCTCGCCGCTGATGGCCGTGGCGGCGACCGAGGCGCTGGCGATCCTGCGTGACGAGCCCGAGCGGCGCGCGGCGCTGCAGGGCCTGATCGACCTGTTCACGGCGGAACTGGCGCGGCGGCTGTCGCATCTGCCGCCCTCGGGCAGCCAGATCGTGCCGCTGATCGTGGGGGCCGAGGAGCCGACGATGCGCCTCGCCGCCCGTTTGCAATCCGAGGGGCTGGACGTGCGCGGCATCCGCCCGCCAACCGTGCCCCCCGGCACCTGCCGCTTGCGGGTGTCACTGACGCTGAATGCCCGACCTGCCGATATCACCCGGCTGGCCGAGGTGCTGGAGGACGCATGGCCCGCTTCGTGATCACCGGCACGGGGACCGACATCGGCAAGACCGTCTTCGCCGCCGGGCTGACCGGACTGATCGGCGCGGATTACTGGAAGCCCGTGCAGACCGGTGTCACGGGGCATGGTCCCGCGCCAAAGGGCAGCGACGCCGCCTTCGTTCATGGGATGACCGGCGCGCGCATCCACGGCAGCCTCGCGATCCTGCCCGTGCCGCTGTCGCCCCACCGCGCGGCGGAACTGGCGGGCGTGACCCTGGAGCCGGACACCTGGACACTCCCCGACGCCGACCCGCTGGTGATCGAGGGAGCAGGGGGCGTGCTGGTGCCGATCACCCGGCAGCTTCTGTCGGCCGACCTCTTCGCCCGCTGGGGTATCCCCGTTGTGCTGGTGGCGACCACGGGACTGGGGACGATCAGCCACAGCGTCACCGCCGTCGAATCCCTGTGCGCGCGGGGCGTGCCCCTGCACGGGATCGCCTTTGTCGGCGACGACAACCCCGACAACATCGCCACCATCGCCGACCTGACCGGCGCGCGGGTGCTGGGGCGGCTGCCGCGCCTTGATCCGCTGACGCCCGACGCCTTGCGCGCCGCGATGCAGGCCGCCTTCGACCCGCAGGATTTCGCATGACCGACTCGCCCGTCTGGCGCCCCTTCACCCAGCACGCGACCGAGCCCGAGCCTCCGGTCGTGCGGCGCACCCATGGGGCGATCATCGAGACCGACCACGGCCTCCTGATCGACGCGATCTCAAGCTGGTGGGTCATTACCCACGGCCACAGCCATCCGCCCATCATGCAGGCGATCCGCGAAGCCTCGGAAACGCTGGATCAGGTGATCTTCGCCGGGCTGACCCATGAACCCGCCGAATCCCTTGCCCGCGAACTGGTGGCACTGGCGCCGAAGGGACTCACACGCGTCTTCTACTCCGACAGCGGCTCGACCAGCGTCGAGGTCGCGCTGAAGATGGCGCTGGGCTTCTGGCGCAATACCGGCCGCCCGCGCCACCGCATTGCCGTTCTGCAGGACGGCTATCACGGCGACACCATCGGCACCATGAGCGTGGGCGAGCGCGGCGTTTTCAACGCGGCCTACGAGCCGCTGATGTTCGCCGTGGACAGGCTGCCCTTCCCGGAAGGAGACGGCGCGGAAACCCTTTCCGCCTTCGAGGCGATGGCTGCGGGTGGCGACATGGCCGCCATCATCCTTGAACCGTTGGTGCTGGGCGCGGGCGGGATGCGGATGTATGACCCGCAGGTGCTGGACGGCATCCGCCGCATCTGCGACCGCCACGGCGTGCTGATGATCGCCGACGAGGTGATGACCGGCTGGGGCCGCACCGGCCGGACCTGGGCCTGCGATCACGCGGGGGTCTCGCCGGACATCCTCTGCACGTCCAAGGGCCTGACCGGCGGCGCGATTCCGCTGGCGGCCACGCTGGCGACCGAGGACATCTTTCAGGCCCACTGGTCCGAGGACCGCAGCCGCACATTTTTCCATTCCTCCAGCTACACGGCCAACCCCCTCGCCTGCGCGGCGGGGCTGGCGAACGCCCGCATCTGGGCGGCAGACGGGATGCAGGCGCAACTCGACGCGGTCGCTGCCATGCAGGCCGAGCGGCTGCAGGCAATCGCCCGTGGCAGCCCCTTCACCAACGCCCGCCAGACCGGCACCATCGCCGCCATCGACCTGAGGGTGGATGCGGCGGGCTATCTCGCCGCGGTGGGGCCGCGGTTGCGGGCCCATGCGCTGGATCGCGGTGTGCTGCTGCGGCCCTTGGGGAACACGGTCTATGTCATGCCGCCCTATTGCATCACGGCGGATCAGCTTGATCAGGTCTGGCAGGCCATCGCGGATTTCGCCGGCTGAAACCGCCTGCTGATGCGCGATTGTGACAGGGGCGCCACCTTGCAACCCTGTGATCCCGCGCATGCTTTCCGGCTGCCGGACCCCCGCTTATAGTGGCCGGACCCGGAAAGCGCCGGAACAGGCCGCCCGACGAACAGACTCCAACAACGGTTGATGCGATGACAAGACTGACCGCCCTTGCCCTGACCACCGCCATGCTGGCTGGCTGCGTGGCCGTCCCGCCGCCCGCGCCGGTCGTCATCGACCCGGCCCCGGTGGCCGTCCCGACCGTCACCGGCGTCGCCGGTCTGCAATCGCGCGAACCCGACGGCTGCAAGGCGGGAACCTACCGCAGCGCCATCGGTCAGCCCGGCGCGGCGATCCCGACGCTCGGCATCACGCGGGAATATCGCATCGTTGAATACCGCGGGATCGAGCCGCAGGAGTATGATCCGCTGCGGCTGGTGTTCCGCCTGGACTCCGCCGGCAACATCCAGGCCGTCGATTGCGGCTGACCGAAAAGGAAACGACGATGCGCGCGCTTGCCCTTCTTCCCCTGCTGGCGCTGGCCGCCTGCGTCCAGCCGATCCTCGTTCCGGTCGAGGAACCCGACACCGACCAGTGCAACGCCTCGGCGCTGCAAGGCCTGATCGGCCAGCCCGCCACCGTGCTGCGCGACATGATGCTGAAGGCCGGCACCCGGGTCATCAACCCCGGCGACGCGGTCACGATGGATTTCCGCCCCGACCGCATGAACATCGAGATCGGCGCCTCGGGCCGGATCGAGAAGGTCGCCTGCTACTGAGGCGACCCTGACCGGCAGGCAAGGCGCGGGCGGTCCCGGACGGGGCCGCCCGTTTCCATGCGAGGGCTTTGCGGGCCGACGCGGCGGCGACCCGCATTTTGCCCGTTGATCGCATTCCGGCGCGGTGTCACGCTGGGGGCATGACGGTCCATCCCCTGCCTCCGCCCGGCCCCGCGCCCGATGTCGTTTCCTTCGACCGGCAGGAACTGGGGGTGATCCTGTCGCTTTACGGCCGGATGGTCGCGGCCGGGGAATGGCGCGACTACGGCCTGTCCTTTCTGCGCGAGATGGCGGTGTTCTCCGTCTTCCGCCGCGCGGCCGAGAACCCGCTTTACCGCATCGAGAAGCGGCCGAAGCTGAGGAATGCGCAGGGGATGTATTCGGTCGTGGCCATGGACGGCCAGATCCTGCGCCGCGGCCATGACCTGGCCACCGTTCTGCGCGTCCTGGAACGCAAGCTGATCCGTCCGGTCTGACCCGCGCAAGGGAACCGCGTCCCCTTGCCGCGGTTTGGGGCAGGAAGGCGGCCAGCCCGCTCAACCGGATGGAGATCAAGCGATGAGATGGACCCATGTGCAGGCGAACTGGTCTGCCTTCTACGAGGCCATTCTTGAGAAATGGGAGGATGCCGAGGAATCGATGCTGGACGAGATCGACGGCGACCAGCGCGCCTTTGTCCGCTACATCGCCGAGATCACCCAGCAGGAGCCCGAGGAAGCCCGCGACGAGATCAAGCAATGGCTTGCCGGGGAAATCCCTTCGGACATCGTGATGGACCCGCTGCACGACAATCACTCGATCGCGTTGTCGGGTAAGTATGTGGGCGAGGGCGAGGACGAATACTCGGACGATGCCCGCTTCGGGGATGACGACGATTATCCCGACGACGGCGACAACGAAAGCCGCTGAGGCTCAGTCGTCCGCCCGTTCCGACCACCACAGGTCCGGCAGGAACCCCGGCCAGTCGCCGTATTCGGTGGGCCGCGCCGGATAGCGCAGCCACGAGGCATGGGCGATGCGGCTGACCGGCGAATAGCTGACCGGGATCACATAGCGGCCCGTGGTCAGCAGCCGGTCGAGCGCGCGGATGGCGGCGACATGCCTGGCCTCGGTTTCCGCGTTCACCGCCTCGGCGATCATCGCATCCACCGCGGGTGACCTGACCCCCATCCAGTTGCGCGAACCCTGCTGGTCGGCGCTGGCCGATCCCCAGTAAAGCGCCTGCTCGTTGCCCGGCGACAGCGACAGCCCGCGTTCATACCAGCTCATGTCGAAGGCGAAGCGGTTGGTGCGTTCCACATACTGGGCGCTGTCCAGCACCGTAACGCGCGGTTCGATCCCCAGCGGCCGCAGGGCCTCGGTGTAGATGTCGACGATCTGCTGGACCTCGGACCCGGCGCGCATGGCGCTGCCCGACTGGTTCAGCACGATTTCAGGCGCGAAGACCAGCCCCTCGGCGTTCCTCAGAACCCCGTCGCGCACGGTCCAGCCCGCCTCGGCCAGCAGCCGCATCGCCTCGCGCAGCGACGCGCGGTCCAGCATCCGGTCGGAACCGGGCGGCAGGGCATAGCCCTGGAAGGTGCCGGGCGGCACCTCGGCCGCAAAGGGGGCCAGCAGCGCAGCCTCGCGCCCCTCGGGCGGGCCGGGGCGCATGGCAAGGTCGGAATTGGCGAAATAGCTGGTGATCCGGGGATCGGTGCCGCCGGTCAGGGTCTGGTTGATGAAGCGGTAGTTGAAGGCCAGGATCATCGCCTCGCGCACCCGCCAGTCGGAAAACAGGGGCGAGCGGGTGTTCATCGCCAGCCCCATGATGCCGGATGGCCTGCGGTGCGGGATCTCGGACTTGACGACCCGGCCGCTGGTCATGGCCGGGAAGTTGTATTCCGTCGCCCATTTGACCGGGCTGAATTCGCGCCAGACATCGACCGCCCCGGCCTTGAAAGCCTGAAACATGGCGCTGCTGTCGGCGAAATAATCGTAGCGGATGGTGTCGAAGTTGTGCATCCCCCGCGTCAGGGGCAGGTCGCGCCCCCAGTAGTCGGGGTTGCGGCGGAAGCTGATGGACCGGCCCGGATCGACCCGGTCCACGACGTAAGGCCCCGACCCCACCGGCACCTCCAGCGACGAGGCGGCGAAATCCCGGCCGTCCCACTGGGCCTTCTTCAGCACCGGGCGCAGTCCCATCAGCAGCGGAAGCTCTCGGTCCTGTTCCGAGAACTCGATCCTGAGCGAGCGTTCCCCCGTCCGGCTGATCGAGGCGACCTTGGCCCAAGCCCCGGCATAGCGCGGATGCCCCTCGGTCCCCAAGGTCTGGAAGGACCAGATCACATCCTCGACCGTGACCGGCGAGCCGTCGGAAAACCGGGCCTCGGGACGCAACGTAAAGGCGACCCAAGAGCGGTCCTGATTCGTTTCAACGGTCTCGCACAAAAGACAATACAGCGTGAAAGGCTCGTCCAGGGACCGCAGCATCAGCGGTTCCGCGACATGCACGCCGACCGCCCAGGCCGGGTTGCCTTTCAGAACCCAGGGCTTGAGAGAATCGAAATTTCCGGGTTCGGCGAAACGAATCATTCCGCCTTTCGGGGCGGCGGCGTTGGCGTAGGGCATCTGCCGCAGGTCCGGCGGCTGCGCCGGTTCTCCAAACATTGCAAGGGCATGGGAGGGTTCGGCAGCACTTGCCAGCGGCATCGCTGCAACAGTCGCCAGCCCCAGCAAGATGCCGCGCATTCGGCGCCCGGTCGCGAAATCTTTAACAAACTTGAGGATTCGCATGGTCGCCTGTCCCGCTCTGCACGGCTTGGTTGCCGGTTCTCAGCCGGACACTACCTCTGCCTTAACCTCCCGGCAAACGAAGGCCTTGGCCTCGCGAGGTCTTGGGCGTATATCGAACTCACTGCTCGATAGGTTTCTTGCCTGTATGAAACCTGCCTCAGACTTGGCGCCCGCTTCGTGCGGGCGCCTTTTTTGTCTGGATGCAGTCTTTGCGCAAGTGAAAAACAACCTTGGGATGTTTGCGCTCAGCGGTGCCGGCGGCGTCGTCCGGTCGGCCCGTCCAGCAGCCGCAGCGTGCCTTCCAGCACCGCGCCATAGACCAGATGCGCGACCAGGCCCCGCGCATGGGCCTGTCATGGATATTCCGCGGGCCGCGCGCCAAGGCCGCTGGCAGTGTTCATCCCCTCGTCATGGAGGGCGAACATCCCCAGCCCGAACAGCGTCCCGCCCCCCGCGGTCAGCGAAGGGGCGCGGTTCCGCAGGGCCGCATAGGCCAGCGCTGGCACCATGCCGATGGCAAGATGGACGGCGACCCCGGCGGGATGCTGGTTGTCCCGGCCCTGCGGCTTGATGTCGGTGCCCAGCGCGCGGGCCGCCTTGCGGGCGATCAGGTGGCCGGGGTCCAGCCCCTCGGGGCGGACGCTGCGGGTCCGCTGGCGGGTCTCGGGGCTGAGGTTGTTCCACATGAACCAGTCCAGCCGGTCCAGCGCCACCGTGGCCGCGACCGCCGCCACCGTCCCCTTCAGCAGCGCGCGGCCGAGGTCGTCGTCGTTCCTGTTGCCGTGATGCGCCATGATCGTCGTCCTCCATCGGATCGGCCGGGAATCGAACGGACGGCGAACGCCCCGGTTCCGGCAGGCGGCGCGAGACGTTCCGGCAGGGGGCTGGCGGATGCGCTTTCCTGCGCTAAGGTCGCGGCGCAACGCGAATGAAGGGTGCAGGACATGGCGGACAGGATTCTGGCGGGCAAGGCGGCGGTCGTCACCGGATCGAACAGCGGCATCGGGCTGGGCGTGGCCGAGGCGCTGGCGGCGGCGGGCGCCGACGTGGTCATCAACAGCTTCACCGACACCCCCGAGGATCACGCGCTGGCAAAGCGGCTTTCGGCCGAGCATGGCGTGACCGTCCGCTACATCCAGGCCGACATGAGCAAGGCCGAGGACTGCCGCCGGCTGGTGGAAAGCGCGGGCCGCTGCGACATCCTGGTGAACAACGCGGGCATCCAGCACGTCGCCCCGATCCCCGAGTTCCCGGCGGAAAAATGGGACGCGATCATCGCCATCAACCTGTCCAGCGCCTTCCACACCACCGCCGCGGCGCTGCCGATGATGCGGGCTGCGGGCTGGGGGCGGGTGGTCAACATCGCCTCGGCCCATGGCCTGACAGCCTCGCCCTTCAAGTCGGCCTATGTGGCGGCCAAGCACGGGGTCGTCGGGCTGACCAAGGTGACGGCGCTGGAAACCGCGACCGATCCGATCACCTGCAACGCCATCTGCCCCGGCTACGTGCTGACGCCCATCATCGAGGCGCAGATCCCCGACCAGATGAAGACCCACAACATGGGCCGCGAGGAGGTCATCGCCAAGGTGATGCTCGCCCGCCAGCCCTCGGGCGAGTTCGCCACGGTCGAGCAGATCGGCGGCACCACGGTGTTCCTGTGTTCCGAGACGGCGACGCAGGTCACCGGCACGACGATCTCCGTGGACGGGGGCTGGACGGCGCTCTAGGCGCCGTCCCCTGCCACCTCGGCCAGCAGGAAGCGGCGGAAGGCGCGGATCGCGGGGCGGTTGCGCCGCGCGGGCGGGTGGACCAGCCAATAGGCCTTGCCGTCCGTCGCGGTCAGCGCAAAGGGCTGCACCAGCGCCCCGGCGGCAAGTTCAAAGCGGAAGAAGCGCGGCGTCAGCATCGCCACGCCATTGCCCGCCATCGCCAGCCGCGCCTCGTGGATCTGGGTGCCCAGCGTCAGCGAGGGGCGGGGCGGGTCGTCGCAGGACAGCCGCACCCCGGCCGCCGCCAGCCAGATCCCCCATGAGGGATCGTCGCGGGCGATCCAGGGCAGGGGCACAATTTGCTCGGGGGCAGTCAGCGGCCCGTGCCGCGCGATCAGGGCGGGCGACAGCATCGGCGTGAAATCGACGGTGAACAGCTTCTGCGCTGCCAGCCCCGGCCAGTCGCCCGCGCCGAAGCGGATCGCCACGTCGATATCCTCGCGGGCGAAATCGACAAGGTGGTCCGAGGCTTCCATCCGCACGGACAGATGCGGGTTCTCGGACTGGAAGTGCCCCAGCCGCTG
Source organism: Paracoccus sp. MC1854 (assembly GCF_014164635.1). NCBI lineage: Bacteria > Pseudomonadati > Pseudomonadota > Alphaproteobacteria > Rhodobacterales > Paracoccaceae > Paracoccus > Paracoccus sp. MC1854. Next base: position 152,321 of record NZ_JACJFU010000007.1, read on the forward strand.
CGACAGCCAGTTCCCGGCCAGCGTCTGCAACGTGGAAATCGACAGCGAGTCCGCCTCGGCCTGCGGCGCATAGGTCGCGCGCAGCAGGTCGAAGGCTTCGCGCGTCGGTCCCGCAAGGCGCGCGCCCAGCGCGGTCAACTCGACGCCCTTCGGCTTGCGCAGGAACAGGGGACCGCCCAGCCGCTCCTCCAGCAGCCTGATCTGGTAGCTGACGCCCGCCTGCGTCATGCCCAGTTCGCGCGCGGCGGCGGTGAAGGACATCTGCCGGGCGACCGAATCGAAGACGCGCAGCGCCGTCAGCGGAGGCAGGTTTTCCATCAGCCGGGCTTATGCCCCCATGCCGAGCCATGATTGGCGTGATAGCTGCAGACTGGGCATCTTCAGGTCAGGCATCAAGCCTGATGTGAAGGATCAGCGACATGGCAACGGTTATGGAATGCGGCGTGGCGCCGGCCACGCGGGGATGGCGGCTGCGCGGCTTCTGGGCCGCGCGGCGGATGCGGGCGCGGCACCGGGCGGAAATCGCCCGGCTGCAGACGATGCCCGACTATCTGCGCAAGGACATCGGGCTGGACGGCGGGCTGCCGCTGACGGGATACGAGAACGGCGGGCGGACATTCGTCAGCCACGGGCTGATCGACCGCACGCTGAGCGACTGGCACTGGTAGCCCCGCGCCAGCACCCGCGGGGCTGCGCCCCAAGGCCCCGCGGGCCGGTCGACACGGGCTTGCGCATGGGGCGCATGGTCCTAGACTGAAGCCCGGGACCGCGTCCGCGCCGATGCGCCCGACCGGGGAGGAAGAACCATGACAACAGCCAGCCAGAACGCCGAGCCCGACCGCGGGACCGGCACCGCACCCGCCCCCGCGCGGCCCCGCCTGTCCGCCGACCGCGTCAAGGACATCCTGATCGTCGATGACCACCCGCTGATGTGCGACGCGCTGGCCCTGACGCTGAAGATCAGCTTTGGCCGCAAGACCGTGCGGACCGCCCGCAGCCTTGCCGCCGCCGTGGAACAGATCCGCACCCACGGGGCGCCCGACGCGGTGATCCTGGACCTCAACCTGCCCGATGCGCGGGGCGCGGAAGGGATCGTCACCCTGCGCCGGCAACTGCCGGACGTGCCGATCACCATGATCTCGGCCGATCTGGAAAACGCCATGATCTCGGCCGCCATCGCGGCCGGCGCGCAGGGCTACATCTCGAAGTCGCTGGGCCGCGAGGCGCTGGTGGACAGCCTGCGCCGCATGTGGGAAGGTGAGCGGGTCACGCCCGAGGGCTACGAGCCCGAGGATGGCGGGACCGAGGAGGACGCGCGGGCCGAGCTTGCCCGCCGCTTCGCCACGCTGACGCCGCAGCAGATGAAGATCCTGCGGCTGATCTGCCAGGGCAAGGCCAACAAGGAAATCAGCTACGAGCTGTCGATCGCCGAGGCGACGGTCAAGACCCACATCACCGCGATCATGTCCAAGATCAACGCCCGCCGCCGCACCCAGGCCGTGCTGCTGGCCAACAGCGTCCGCCTGTTCGAACCGGGCTGAGCGCGATGACAGTCGCCGGCCTTGCGCCCGTCACGGTCAGCGTCCAGGCCGACGATCCGGGCGGCGCCGCAGCCTTGGCGCGCGGGCTCTCCGGCTGCGACCCGGCACTGGTGCTGATGTTCGGCTCGCCCAAGGCGGCGCTGGGCGGGATCGCGGGCGAACTGACCGGGATGCTGCCGGGCACCCGCATCGCCGGCTGTTCCTCGGCGGGCGAGATCGGCGCGCAGGGCTACCAGCGTGGCACCGTGGTCGCCATCGGCTTTCCCCGCCCCGCCTTCCGGGTGGGCGCGCTGGCGCTGGCCGACCAGTCGTCGATCCCGGTCTCGGCCTGGCTGTCGCAACTGCGCCAGTTGCGCGACGGCTTCGCGCCCGACCCTGCCCGCGCGCAGTTCGGCATCCTTCTGGCCGACGGCACCGCCTGCAACGAGGACGTGCTGGTCTCGACCCTCGACGCTGCCTTCCCCGGCCTGCCGGTGGTGGGCGGCTCGGCCGGCGATGGGCCGGATTTCCAGGATAGCTGCCAGATCCTCGACGGCGAGGTGGTCCCCGGCGCCGCCGTCTTCGTGCTGGTCGAAACGGTGCTGTCGGTGTCCGAGGTCAGCTTTGCCCATTTCGCCCCGACCCCCCGGCGCGCTGTCGTCACCCATGCCGATCCCTGCAAGCGCGAGATCCTCGAACTGAACGCCGAACCCGCCGCCCAGGAATACGCCCGCCTTGCGGGCCTCGACCCCGACCACCTGAAACGCGCCGATTTCGCCCGCCACCCGCTGCTGCTGAAGACGGGCCGCCGTTATCACGTCCGCGCCATCAGCGAGGTCGGCGAGACGGGCAGTCTGCGCCTGATGTCGGCGGTGGAACCGGGAACCGTTCTGACGCTGGGGCAGGCGGGCGACGTGACCGCGGGCTTTGCCGACGCGCTGGACGCCCTGCCGCGCCCGCCGCTGATCGTGCTGGGCTTTGACTGCATCCTGCGAAGGCTGGCGGTGGAACAGGCCGGCATGACCGAGGCGATGGCCGACCTGTTTCACCGCTACCGCGTCTGCGGCTTCAACACCTATGGCGAGCAGATGAGCGGGATGCATGTCAACCAGACCTTTGTCGGCCTGGCGCTGATGGAGCCTGACCCGCCGCAATGCTGAGAAACAGTGACGATCCCGTCCGGCGCGCCGAAAAGCTGGAACGCATCGCCGAGGTGCTGATCGAGCGCGTGGACCGGCTTGAGGAAACGCGCGGTTCCGCCTGGTCGATGTTCCAGGCCGCCGTGGCCCTGGAACGCGAGGCGCTGGCCCGCACCCGCGATCTTGAACAGGCGCTTGCGGACCTGTCGGAAAAGAACCGCGACCTCGCCGTGGCCCGCGCGGCGGCCGAGGAGGCCAACCGGTCCAAGACCCGCTTCCTGCGCGCGGCCAGCCACGACCTGCTGCAGCCACTGGCTGCCGCCCGGCTGTTCCTGTCGGCGCTGACCGACACGAACCTCGACCCTCTGCAGCAGGAGCTTGCGGGCCGCCTTGCCGGGGCCTTCGAGTCGGTCGAGGAACTGATGCACGCCGTTCTCGACATCAGCCGGCTGGACAGCCAGCGGATCGAGTTCCACCGCAAGCCCGTCGAACTCGACACCCTGTTCCGCCGCCTCGCCGTCGAATACGCGCCGATGGCCGAGGCCGCGGGGCTGCGGCTCAGCTTCGTGCCGACCTCGGCGGTGGTGGACAGCGACCCGACATTCCTGCGCCGCATCGCCCAGAACCTTGTGTCGAACGCGATCAAGTATACCGAAAGCGGTGGCGTGGTCGTGGGCGTCCGCCGCCGCGCCGGGCTGATCTGGCTTGAGGTGCACGACAGCGGCACCGGCATCAGCGAATCCGACCGCGCCCGCATCTTCGACGAGTTCCAGCGCGCCGTGCGCGACGGCGGGCCGCAGGGCATGGGCCTGGGCCTGTCGATCGTGCGCCGGGCCTGCGTCAAGCTGGGCCACCCGCTGGAGGTGGAGAGCCAGCCCGGCCGCGGCACCGTCTTCCGCGTCGGCCTGCCGCCGGTCCAGCCCAAGGGCGAGTGTCAGGGATGCCCGGATGCCGCCCCCCACGCCCTGCGCGCCCGCGTGGCGCTGATCGTGGAAAACGACGCGGCCATGCGGCGGGGGTATGAGCTGATGCTGGCCGGACGCTTCGGCATGGTCGTGCGCGCGACCGGCGGCACCGCCGAGGCGCTGGCGGCGATGGGGCAGGACGATCCGCCCGACGTGATCCTGGCCGACTACAACCTCGACAACGGCGATACCGGCATGGCCGCGATCCGGGCGCTGCGCGCAGCGGCCGGCCAGCGGGTGCCGGCCGTGATGGTGACGGCCCAGCGCGACCCGCAGATCGCCCGCGACTGCGCCGCGCTGGACGTGCCGCTGGTCGAAAAGCCGGTCCGCCCCGAGGAACTGGGCGCGATCCTGCTGCGGGTGCTCTCACGCTGACGGATGCGCGGGCAGGCAGGGGCTTGGCAAGTGCCGGGCGCCGCTTCATCGTGACCCGCAACGGAGGAGACCCGATGCGATACCTGAAAAGCCTGCGTGCAGGACTGGCCGCCGCGCTGCTGGCCTGCGGCCTCGCCGCGCCGCTTGCCGCCAGCGAGGCGGGCGACCTGATCTTTGCCGAACGTGGCCCCTGGGCCTTGGGCGCGCGGACCCTGACCTGGGCCGAGACGCAGGAAGGCCCGGCGCTGCCCGGCTTCCGCCAGATCCGCGACGGCCGGCTGGTGCTGTCCGAAGCCAGCGATACCTCGGATGGCAAGCCGGTGCTGCAGCTTGAACAGTCGGCGGGCGAGACCAGCCGCAGGATCGGCCCCTTTCCGGTCTCGGGCGGCGATCCGGTGGTGATCCTCTTTCTTGAAAACACCGTCCGCGACATGGCGACCCTGACCGGCGGCAATCCCCATTACATCCGCAACCGCATCAAGGACGCGGTGTTCCGGGGCGGCTCGGTCCAGCGGGAAGGCGGCGTCACCACCGTGGTGGCGCGGCCCTTCGACGGCGACCCCAACGCCGAACGCATGGGCGGCTTCGCCGCGCTGGAACTGCGCTTCGTCATGGGCGAGGACGCCACTGCCCCCATCCGTGAGATGGTGGCCGAGACGGGCCAGCCTGTCGCCGTGGAAACCCCGCGCGAGATGGCGGGGCAGGTGATCGCCCCCGCCCCCTACCGCCATGCGCTGGTGATGCAATGAGGGCCGCTTTCGCCCTGTCGGGGCTGCTCGCCGCCGGCGCTGCGGCCGCGCAAGAGGTGAACGACTACCCGACCGCCAGCCGCGTCGAATACGCGGTCGCCTGCATGGCGGCCAATGGCGAGACACCGGATGCGCTGCAGCGCTGTTCCTGCGCCATCGACGCCATCGCCGACGTGCTGCCCTTTGACGATTATGCCGCCGCCGAGACGGTGCTGCGGATGCGCCAGACCACCGGCGAGCGGTCCGGCATGTTCCGGGGCGGCGGGATGATGGAGATGATGGTCGCCGACCTGCGCCGCGCCGAGGCCGAGGCCGAGATCCTCTGCTTCTAACGCGCACTTGACCTTGGAGGCGGACAAGGGTTCGTTCGGCCAGCACATCGAAAGGGGTTGACCATGGATCTGGGCATCAGGGGCAAGAAGGGGCTGGTCTGCGCGGCTTCGAAGGGCCTGGGGCGCGGCTGCGCCGAGGCGCTGGCGGCCGAGGGCGTGGACCTCGTGATCAACGCGCGCGGGGCCGAGGCGCTGGAACAGGCCGCCCGCGAGATCGCGGAAGCTCACGGCGTCACCGTCATTCCCGTCGCCGCCGACATCACCACCGCCGAAGGCCGCGCACAGGTGCTGGAGGCGCTGGGCGGGCAGGCCGACATTCTCGTGACCAACGCCGGCGGCCCACCCCCCGGCATCTGGACGGACTGGAGCCGCGAGGACTTCATCCGCGCCATCGACGGCAACATGCTGTCGGCCATCGCGCTGATGCAGGCACTAGTGCCCGGCATGATGGACCGCAACTGGGGCCGGGTCGTCAACATCACCTCGGCCGCTGTCCGCGCGCCCATCCCGCAGCTTGGCCTGTCGAACACGGCCCGGAACGGCCTGACCGGCTTCGTTGCCGGCATGTCGCGGCAAGTCGCCGAAAAGGGCGTCTGCGTGAACAACCTGCTGCCCGGCATTCACGACACCGACCGTGCGACCTCGCTGGACCAGGGCGTGTCCAATGCCCAGGGGATCACCCCCGACGAGGCTCGCCGCCAGCGCGAAGCCACGATCCCGACCCGGACCTATGGCCGGGCCGAGGATTTCGGCGCCGCCTGCGCCTTTCTCTGCGCGCAGCAGGCGCGGTTCATCGTGGGGCAGAACCTTGTCCTCGACGGCGGCGCGCTGAACGTCACCGTCTGACGCGCGCGAACAGGGCCGCGTCCTGGCGGCGCGGCCCTAGTGTTTCTTCTTCGTAGAAATATCCCGGGATCGTCGTATACGACGATGGGGCAGCGCCCCGGTCCGACAGTGCCGTCAGGCGCCGACCAGCACCGTCCACCAGATCTTGTTGGTCGGTTCCTGGAACCAGCCCATGCCCAGTTCGCGCGCCGCCGGGTCCATCAGGATGTCGCGGGTGTCGCGGGACTGCATCCAGGCGTTCAGGGTGCCGATCTCGTTCTCGTAGGTTTCCGAGATGTCCTCGCCCAGCAGCCGCCCGGCATACCCTTGCCGCCGCGCCCGGTCCAGGGGTGACGACCCGTCCGAGCCGAAGTGCCAGGCCCGGTTCTGCGCCGACATGTCGCGCGAATGCGCCATCGCCGCCGCGCCCAGTTGCGGGCTCAGCACCAGCGCCTGCAACCCCTGCTGGGTCCGCAGCATGTTGATCTGGGTCAGCGCCCGCGTCGGGATCTCGGCGGCGTCGCGGGCCGAGATCCGGTAGGCCACCGGGATCGGCTGCCCGTCCGGGCCAACGGTGGCCTGCGGTTGGATGGCGCAGGCCGACAGCGTCATCACGGCAAGGGCGGCGGCAAGGGTCAGCTTGGTCATGTCAGGTCCGTTCAAGGGTTTGCGCCCGATTATCGGGCCGCATGGGGTCCTTCAAACCCAAGAATGCGTGTGGGGCGACAATCGCGCCGCAAGCGTTGCATCCCTGCCGTAAAAGGCCAGCCGTAAAGGACCTGCCGTGGCGGGGATCAGGCGGGCGCGCCTTCGTCCTCGACCGACAGGATCGCGGGGACGGCGGGGCAGGGCAGCAGCCCGTTCATCGCCACGTCGCCCAGCGTCGTGTTGTGCAGGAAGACATAGACATGGGCCGACAGCCCTTCCCACAGCCGGTTGGTCAGCGACTGCGCCCGCGTCCCGCTTTGCCCCCCCGAGGCGCCGGCGCCGACATGCAGCGCGCTGACCGTCTCGTCCACCGCGCCCAGGATGTCCGCCACCCGAATCGTTTCGGGCGTGCGGGCCAGCCGGTAGCCGCCCCCCGGGCCGCGCACGCTTTCGACCAGCCCGGCCCGGCGCAGGCGCACGAAAAGCTGTTCCAGGTAGGGCAGCGAGATGTTCTGCCGCTTCGAGATCGCCGCCAGCGTCGTCAGCCGCCCCGGACTGGTCGCCAGGTCGACCAGCGCGACCATCGCATAGCGGCCCTTTGTGGAAAGCTTCATCTGCCCCTCGTGTGATCACGGGCGGGACCAATTGACGCCGTCTCGCGCCCTGCGCTAAGCCCGCCCTGCCGTTTCTTGCGAAATCCGGTCGCGCGTCCCAGATTTCCGTCTAAGGTCTGCCATCCGCTGCGTCAAGGAACCCGCCCGGGCCACACCGCCGCAGGGCGCAGCCGAACAGGAGTGTCATGCCCGAGCTTATCTTCCCCGGACCCGAAGGCCGCCTGGAAGGCCGCTACCACCCGCAGCCCAAGCCCGACGCGCCGCTGGCGATCGTGCTGCACCCGCATCCGCAATACGGGGGCACGATGAACAACCGGGTGGTCTACAACCTGCATTACGCCTTTCACCGGATGGGCTTCACCGTGCTGCGCTTCAATTTCCGGGGCGTCGGCCGCAGCCAGGGCGAGTTCGACCAGGGCATCGGAGAGTTGTCGGACGCGGCATCCGCGCTGGACCACCTGCAGGCGATGAACCCCAATTCCAAGCACTGCTGGGTCGCGGGCTTCAGCTTCGGTGCCTGGATCGGGATGCAGCTTCTGATGCGCCGCCCCGAGATCACGGGCTTCGTCAGCGTCTCGCCGCCCGCGAACATGTATGACTTCAGCTTCCTCGCGCCCTGCCCGTCCTCGGGCCTCATCATCAACGGCACCGCCGACCGGGTGGCGCCCCCCAAGGACACCAACGCCCTTGTGGGCAAGCTGCGCGAGCAGAAGGGCATCACCGTCACCCACGAGGAAATCGAGGGCGCCGACCACTTCTTCCGCGACGACGAGGCCCACATGAAGCCGATGATCGACACCGTGCAGGCCTATGTCCGCCGCAGGCTGACGGAAACCACCCGCTGAAGGACGCAGGCCCCCCGCACCGTGCGGGGGGCCTGCGCCGGATCAGCCGGCCAGCGCGACGCGGTTCTTGCCGTGGCGCTCGGCCAGCTTGCGGGCCAGCCGGCCGGGCACCAGTTGGCGGGCGGGAGGAAAGCTGCCCTCATCCTCGCGCAGTCCGGGGAAGATCGCGTGGATTTCCGCGGCCGCCTCCGCGCCCAGCGCGGCGATCGCCATCGGGCCGGGGTAAAGCGATTCCGTCTCGGCACCGTTCGAGACCAGCACCTCGTGACGGTCGAACATCAGGTGCAGGTAGGTGACGCCGCCCGCGCCGGCCTCCGCCTCGATGCCCGGCAGCGACAGAAGCTGCTTGGCCGCGACCAGCACCTCGGGCGCGCCGAACATCCGCATCGCGATGGACGAGCGCACCAGGACCCGGTGCTGCGGCGAGACGACAAGATCCTGCAGGGGCAGGCCCCCGCCCAGCGCCCCCGCCCCGATGCGGATGGGGCGCAGCTGCGGCCGGGCGGCAAGCTCGGCTTCGGACAGCATCCGCCGCCCGGCCCAGCGGACGGGCTGCAGGCCGTTGTCGCGGGTGCTGACAAGATCGCCGACGGCGATGCTTTCGACGGGACGTTCGGTGTCGCCGGTGCGGATCATGGTGCCCACGGTGAAGCAGGGAACGATGGGAAGATCGAAGATCTCGGCGGTGAAGGAGGTCCGCGACGAGGGATAGGTGCTGGCCGGAAGCGGCTTTGCCTTGAGGATCGTGACCCCGCGCAGCCCGTCGATTCCGTCCCAGTCCTTCAGCGTGTTGACCGAAGGGCGGAAGAACATGTCGCCATTGGCCATCTGGATCAGCACGCCGGACTGCCGGACCGTGGTCTCATCGGGCAGGGTCAGTTCATAGTCGACCTCGAAGAAGCCCGTGATCCGGCTTGAGACCCTGGTTCCGTCCTCGGGCGAGGCATAGGTCATCGCCGAGGCCGCCTGGCTGCCGTAGGTGGTCGCAAAGCCCCAGTCCGGCTTCCACCAGGTGCCGACGTTGTATTCCTTGCCGCTGACCGCGACCGCCTTGATCTCGGAAGGGCCGAAAGCCTCGTGGCCGACCAGCTTGTCGGCTTCCTTCTGCGTCGCCGTCGAATTGGGGGTGGTGTTGAATTGCGGCTTGTTGCCGAACCAGAGCAAATTGACCGTCGCCATGAAAACATCCTGACCTGAAAACTGGTAATGGATGTCGTGCTACATTCCCTTTCAATTTCGGCGAACCTGTGCTTCCAGACAGTTTTACGAGAATTATTAGCTATTTAGACAGGTCAGGCCGATTGACGTAGCGGCAGGCTGCGGGACTGATGGCCTGCGGCATACCATCGCATACCGTCTTCCCATCCGCGGGGATTGGCGCTATGAGCCTGCGACACCAACGCCAAAGGGGGACCCCCATGTCGAAGATCAAGGTCGCCAACCCGGTCGTCGAACTCGACGGCGACGAGATGACCCGGATCATCTGGGACTTCATCAAGCAGAAGCTGATCCTGCCCTACCTGGACATCGACCTGAAATATTACGACCTCGGGATCGAGGAACGTGACCGGACCGAGGACCAGATCACCATCGACGCCGCCAATGCGATCAAGCAATACGGCGTCGGCGTGAAATGCGCGACCATCACGCCCGACGAACAGCGGGTCGAGGAATTCGGCCTCAAGAAGATGTGGAAGTCGCCCAACGGCACCATCCGCAACATCCTGGGCGGCGTGATCTTCCGCGAGCCGATCATCTGCAAGAACGTGCCCCGTCTGGTGCCGCACTGGACCCAGCCGGTCATTGTCGGCCGCCACGCCTTCGGCGACCAGTACAAGGCCACCGACTTCCTGTTCCCCGGCAAGGGCAGGCTGACGATCAAGTTCGTCGGCGAGGATGGCGAAACCATCGAGCACGAGGTCTTCCAGGCCCCCTCCTCGGGCGTCGCGATGGCCATGTACAACCTGGACGACTCGATCCGCGACTTTGCCCGCGCATCCATGAACTACGGGCTGAACCGCGGCTATCCGGTCTACTTGTCCACCAAGAACACCATCCTGAAAGCCTATGACGGCCGCTTCAAGGACCTGTTCCAGGAGGTCTATGAGGCCGAGTTCGCCGACAAGTTCAAGGCCGCCGGCATCACTTACGAACACCGCCTGATCGACGACATGGTGGCGTCCAACCTGAAATGGTCGGGCGGCTATGTCTGGGCCTGCAAGAACTATGACGGCGACGTGCAGTCGGACACCGTGGCGCAGGGCTTCGGCAGCCTCGGGCTGATGACCTCGGTGCTGATGACGCCTGACGGGCAGACCGTCGAGGCCGAGGCGGCGCACGGCACCGTCACCCGCCACTACCGTGAGCATCAGAAGGGCAAGGAGACCTCGACCAACTCCATCGCCTCGATCTTCGCCTGGACCGGCGGGCTGAAGCACCGCGCCAAGCTGGACGGCAACGAGGAACTTCAGCGCTTCGCCGAAACGCTGGAGCGCGTGACCGTGCAGGCGGTCGAGGACGGTCACATGACCAAGGACCTCGCCCTGCTGGTCGGGCCGGACCAGAAGTGGCTGTCCACCATGGGCTACCTGGAAAAGGTGGACGAATACCTGAACAAGGCGCTGGCGGGCTGAGCCTGCGCCCATCAACGGAAAGGGCCGGGCAGCGATGCCCGGCCCTTTTTCCATGCGCCGGGATCAGCCTTCGGGCGCGGCGGCAATGGAATCCACGATCTCTCCGGCCAGCGCATGGGCGCCCCCGACCACGGCAGGGTCGAGTTCCGTGACCTCCTGGCCCGTGACCTCGCCGACCTGCACGTTCAGCGCCCGGCCCCGCACCTCGGCCACGCAGAGCGCGTAGGTCACATCCTTCACCTGGGTTCCCATGCACTCCATTCCGGTGCCGGCAGGGCTTCGGACCGTGGCGCGCGTCATCGGGATGTCCCCGTCCGCCATGTAGGCCGCAGCCCGTTCCACGTTGCCCGCGATGCCGCCCTCATACAGCCGATACAGCAGCACCTGCACGTTCCGGCTGTCGTCCGGGTGATGATAGGTCGCGGCGATCCGCCCTTCCTGTGGCTTGCTCTGGATCGAGGCGCGGGTCAGGCCGTCGATCTCTTCGGGAAAGCCCGGAAGGAAGGCGTTGGTGGGATGGCCCTGCACGACATTGGGCGGGCCGTCGGTCTGGGCGGCAGCAGGGGTGCCAAGCGCGGCAGCCATGGCCGCCGCGAGCAGGACTCTGGTCATGGGTTCTCCTTGTCCCGCGTCACTCGCCCGTGGGATTGTCCGAGGCGGGATACCAGTCCACGATCACGACCTCGGTCCCGGCCCCCGTCGCCTGCAGCTTTTCGGCGAACTCGGCCGGGTCGCTGCCCTTGTGGTGATAGGGGATGACCATGCGCGGGGCCATTTCCGCCACGCCTTCCACCGCCTGATCCACCTCCATCGTGTAGGGCAGGTTCATCGGTACGAAGGCGACCGCGATGTCGGCCTGCGCGCGGAACTCGGGCGTGGCCTCGGTGTCGCCGGCGATATAGATGCGGCCGTGGTCGGGCGAGGTCAGGACATAGCCGTTGTCGCGGCCCTGCGGGTGATACTGCATCCGCTCGGGCGTGATGTTATAAGCGGGCACGGCCTCGATCGGGATGCCCGCGACCTCGCCGCTGTCGCCGTTGGCCATGACTGTGGCGCGGGCGCGCAGGTCCTCGGGCAGCTTTTCGGCCACGGCGGGGTTGACGACCAGCGCCACGCCCTCGGTGACGATGGCAGCCAGTGTGTCGGGGTCGAAATGGTCGCCATGCTCATGCGTGACCAGCACCGCCGTGGGCGTGCCCGCCGCGGCATATTGCCCGGCGTCCCCCACCGGATCGACAAGGATGCGCTGGCCGCCCAGGGTCAGCATCAGGCTGGCGTGCTCGAAGGGCGTCAGGAACTCCGGCGCCCCGGCGCTGCTGGCGGCAGGAACGGCGGCCTGCGCCCGCAGCATCGCGGGCAGGCTGGCGGCGGTCCCTGCGGCGAGCGCGGCGGCGAGGGTCTGGCGTCGGTTCAGGCGCATGGTGTCTCTCCACGGAACGGGGGTCCACGGTCAATTCCGGCCGGGCGCCTGCGGTTCCCGGCCCCTCAGCCCTTTTCCCGGAGGCCCCGAGGGGCTATCTCCACCTCGTCCCCAGCCCCGGAGCCTTTGCCGATGAGAGCCGCCGTCATCACATTCCCCGGTTCCAACTGCGACCGCGACCTCCTCGTTGCGCTGAAGTCCGCGGGCGCCGGGGTTTCCCGCGTCTGGCACAAGGACGACGCGCTGCCCGAAGGGACCGACCTCGTGGCGGTGCCCGGCGGCTTTTCCTTCGGCGACTACCTGCGCTGCGGGGCCATCGCCGCCCGCTCGCCAGTCGCCGCCGCGATTCGCACCCATGCCGAACGGGGCGGCTATGTGCTGGGGGTCTGCAACGGCTTCCAGGTGCTCACGGAACTCGGCCTGCTGCCCGGGGCGCTGATGCGGAACGCGGGGCTGACCTTTCTTTGCAAGGACGCCCCCCTGCGCGTCACGGCCCGCGACAACCCCTTCCTGTCCGCCTTCTCGGACGCCGAGGAGATCAGCCTGCCCATCGCCCACCATGACGGCAACTACCAGATCGACGCCGAAGGGCTGACCCGGCTCAAGGCCGAGGGCCGCATCGCCCTGACCTATCGCGCCCCGGTCAACGGCTCGGTCGCCGACATCGCGGGCGTCTTGTCGGAAAACCGCCGTGTTCTTGGAATGATGCCGCATCCCGAACGCGCCGCGGAAGCGGCGCATGGCGGCTCGGACGGCGCGCGGCTGTTCCACGGGCTGATCGATTCGACCGTCGCCGCGTAACCCCCGCGCCCCGCAGCGGACGCTTGAGCGGAAGCCCGCCAACCCATAGATTGGCCGGCATGGCAGACCGCGGCCAAGAGATCGAGGACGACCCCGGACATCCCGCCGCGCTGCGCGCGCGCGCGGCCGCACGCAGCCGCCTTGTGAACCGGATCAGCGTCGTCCTGCTGCTGCTGGCGGCGATGGGCGCGATCTGGTGGACCAACGTCTGGCTGACCGATCGGTTCTCGGAAAATACCCGCGTCCGGGCGGAACTGCGCTCGGCGCTTTACACCGGCAACCTTCTGTCCGAACTGCAGCGGACCTCGGTGGTGCCGCTGCTGCTGGCCCGCGATCCGGCGCTGATCGGGGCGCTCAGCAGCAAGGACTACGCCACCGTCTCGGCCCGGCTGATCGCCGCGCAGAAGGAAATCGGCGCGGCCTCGATCCGGCTGCTGGACAACTCGGGCCGCACCGTGGGGGCCACCGACCGCAAGCTTCTGGGCAGCAACTACGTCTCGGCCCCCTTCTATGTCGAGGCGCTGCGGACCAACGACACCGTCTTCACCGTCTCGCCGGGACCCGCCGGCGGCTTCGATTTCACCTACTCCCGCGCGGTGATGCGGGACGGGCGGGCGGTGGGCGTGATTGTGGTCGGGGCCGACCTTTCCCGGCTGGAACGGTCATGGGCGGGGATCTCGGACGCGGTGGTCGTCACCGACAGTTCCGGCCAGATCATCCTGTCCACCGAACCCCGCTGGCGGGGCCATGGCCTGCAGGACGCGCTGGCCGTCAGGTCCGCCCCCACCGCCATCGAGCGCGCCTTCCAGGTCACCGCCGACTGGTCGAACCGCCCCGTAGATGCCTATGTGGGCGGCAAGGCGGTGATGGAAACGGAAACCCGCATCCCCTTTCGCGGCTGGCGGATGACGCTGTTCACGACCTTCGATTCGGTGCGCGAAAGGGTGAACACCTTTCTTGCGCTGGAAATCATGGGTTTTGCCATCCTGATGGCGGCGGGCTTCTACATCCTGTCCCGCCGCGCCAGCGTCCAGTCCGCCCGCTATCGCCGCGAATCGGCCGACCTGCGGGCGCTGAACAACCGGCTCACGCGCGAGATCGCCGAACGCGAACGGATGCAGCGCGAATTGCGCGTGGCCGAGCAGACCGTCCAGCAGGCGTCGAAACTGGCCGCGCTGGGCGAGATGTCGGCAGGCGTCAGCCACGAGCTGAACCAGCCCCTTGCCGCGATGAAGACCTATCTCGCCGGCTCGCGCCTGCTCTTGGAACGGGGCCGGGGGGACGAGGCGCTGACTTCGTTCCAGCGCATCGACGACCTGCTGGACCGGATGGGCACGATCACCCGGCAGTTGAAATCCTATGCCCGCAAGGGCGGCGAGGCCTTTGAACCCGTGGACCTGCGCGTGGCCCTGTCGGGCGCGCTGACGATGATGGAACCGCAGTTGCGCAACCGCCGGGTCCGGCTGCAGCGCAGCCTGCCGCGCGAGCCGGTGATGGTCTTCTGCGACCGCATCCGGCTGGAACAGGTCATCATCAACCTGATCCGCAACGCGATGGATGCGACCAAGCAGATCCGCGACCCCTCGATCGAACTGGTGGTGGACAAGCTCTCGCATGCCCATCTGTCGGTCCGGGACAACGGGCCGGGGGTCGAGGACCTGGAACAGTTGTTCGAGCCTTTCTGGACTACGAAAAGCCCCGGCGAGGGCACGGGGCTGGGCCTCGCCATCTCGTCGGGGATTGTTGCCGATTTCGGCGGCCGGCTGACGGCGCATAACCGCGACAGCGGGGGCGCGGTCTTCGATGTCGAGCTGCCATTGTTTGAACCCGCCCGGCATGGCGCAAGGCCGCTGGCTGCGGAATGACGAAAGGAAATGACATGGCGCAGACGATGACGGTCGCGATCGTGGACGACGAACCCGACATGCGCGAATCGATCAGCCAATGGCTGACGCTGTCGGGCTTCCGCACCGAAAGCTATGCCAGCGCCGAAGAGGCGCTGAAGGCCATCGGCCCTGACTGGCCCGGCGTGGTGATCTCGGACATCAGGATGCCGGGGATGGACGGCATGGCCTTTCTCAAGCGGCTGATGGGGCAGGATTCGGGCCTGCCGGTCATCATGATCACCGGCCACGGCGACGTGCCGATGGCGGTCGAGGCGATGCGGCTGGGCGCGATGGACTTCATGGAAAAGCCCTTCAACCCCGACCGGATGACGGAACTGGCCAAGAAGGCCACGCAGGCCCGCCGGATCACGCTGGACAACCGCGCCCTGCGCCGGGATCTTTCCGAAGGCCAGCAGGTCATGTCCAAGTTGGTCGGCGCCTCGCCCGCGATGGACCGGCTGCGCGAGGATATCCTCGATCTGGGGCAGGCCGACGGCCACGTCCTGATCGACGGCGAGACCGGGACCGGCAAGACGCTGGTGGCCCATGCGCTGCATGCGGTCGGCCCCCGCGCGTCCAAGAAGTTCGTCCCCATCAGTTGCGCCGCCTATAACGACGAGGCGCTGGCGACCCGGCTTTTCGGCCCCGTCGAGGAGGGCCTGCCCGCGGTCGAGGAGGCCCGCGGCGGCACCCTCTGCCTTGAGGATATCGAGGCGCTGTCCGATCCGCTGCAGGCCCGGCTGCTGGCCTTCATCGCCGACCAGGGCGCGCCGGCCGAGACGCGCATCATCGCCATTTCCAACGCCCGCGCCGAGGGCCGCCGGGCCGAGGACAGCCTGCGCCCCGACCTGTTCTACCGCCTGTCGGCGCTGAAGATCACCGTGCCCGCCCTGCGCCAGCGGGGCGAGGACATCCTGTCGCTGTTCACCCGCATGACGGAACAGTTCGCCGACGAATACGGATGCGAGCCGCCCCAGGTGACCGCGCAGGAGGCTGCCCAGCTTCTGCAGGCCCCCTGGCCCGGCAACATCCGCCAGCTCATCAACGTGGCCGAGCGCGCGGTCCTGCAGAACCGGCGCGGCACGGGGTCCATCACCTCGCTGCTGATGGGCGACGGCGAAGAGGCGCAGACCGACGCGACGACGACGGAAGGAAAGCCGCTCAAGGAATATGTCGAAAGCTTCGAGAAGATGCTGATCGACAACACCATGCGCCGCCACAAGGGTTCGATCAGCGCGGTGATGGACGAGCTTTGCCTGCCGCGCCGGACGCTGAACGAGAAGATGGCGAAATACGGGCTGAGCCGCGGCGACTATCTCTAGTCGTATCGGACGTGCATCACCTGTGCATTGACTGTGCATCGGATGTGCGGCCGGATTCCTGCAACCAAGGGCTGAAATCGGCGGTGACGCTTTCGCATTGTCATTTGCCGGCGTCACGCCCTATGTTGCCCCCATGCGGGGGCACGGCCTCTTGTCGGCCGCGTCCGTCCCGCACCCGGTTTCGCAACGTGGCCGCCCTGCCGGAGCTTCCGGCAAGCGGTCGCGTGGGAAAAGCCGGCGGTCTCGCCCGTCCCCGGACAAGCCGACCGCCTGAACATTCGCCGCCTTCGTTCCTGCAACATGGTCCGAAGGCACAGGAAAAAAGAGACGCGATGGATCGCGCGGTGGACGACGATGGATGGAACCGGCGGGGCGCAAGGCCCGCGGGCCCTGCCGCCACCGGTCCCGCAATCCCGCCCGGCGCTCGTCCCGCGTCCGCATCACACCGCACCCCTTGTCCCTCACCGCCGTTGCGCGGGCGGGCAGGGCTGCGCGAAAGAACACTTCATGGCAAAGAAAATGCTGATCGACGCTACGCATCCCGAGGAAACCCGGGTCGTCGTGGCGGATGGAGCCAGGGTCGACGACTTTGATTTCGAGACCCTGAACAAGCGCCAGTTGGCCGGCAACATCTACCTGGCCAAGGTCACGCGGGTCGAGCCGTCGCTGCAGGCGGCCTTCGTGGATTACGGGGGGAACCGCCACGGATTCCTCGCATTCGCGGAAATCCACCCGGATTACTACCAGATCCCCGCAGCCGACCGCCGCGCGCTGATCGAGGAAGACCGCGCCGCCGCCGAGGCCGAGGAGGAGGACAGCGCGCAGGAGCGCCGTCCCCGGAACACCCGCTCGCGCAGCCGTGGTGGCCGCGAGGAACGGGCCGAGCGCGCCTCGCAGGACGACGCGGTGACGAAATCCGACGCCGTGCCGGGGATGGAGGTCATTGACGCCTCGACTGAACAGCCGTCGGCCGAGGATGCCGCCGTCGAATCCGGCTTCTCGGCGGCTGGCGGCGATGCGGTCGATCCTTCGGTCGAAGGGCAGGGCGGTGACGCCGACGCGCCCGAACCCGCCCCCGCTGACGCCCCCGAACGGGCCGGGGCGCAGGCCGAAGCCGGTGATTCGGACGACGACCATGCCGAGGACAGCGGCTCGGACGACGAGATCGAATCCGTCGCCGAGGAGGACGTGGCCGAGGAGATCCGCCCCGCCCGCAAGCCCCGCGCGCGCCGCTACAAGATCCAGGAAGTCATCAAGGTCCGGCAGATCATGCTGGTGCAGGTCGTCAAGGAGGAACGCGGCAACAAGGGCGCGGCGCTGACCACCTACCTGAGCCTCGCCGGCCGCTATTGCGTGCTGATGCCCAACACCGCGCGCGGCGGCGGGATTTCCCGCAAGATCACCAATGTCGCCGACCGCAAGAAGCTGAAGGACATCGCCGCGCAGCTTGAGGTCCCGCAGGGCGCGGGGCTGATCATCCGCACGGCGGGCAGCCAGCGGACGCAGACCGAGATCAAGCGCGACTACGAATACCTCATGCGTTTGTGGGAGCAGATCCGTGAGCTGACCTTCAAGTCGGTCGCGCCCGCGCCGATCTACGAGGAAGGCGACCTCATCAAGCGGACGATCCGCGACCTTTACAGCAAGGACATCGACGAGGTGCTGGTCGAGGGCGAGCGCGGCTATCGCACCGCCCGCGACTTCATGGCGATGATCATGCCCTCGCAGGTCCGCGCCGTGAAGCATTACACCGATCCCATGCCGCTGTTCACGCGGCACGGGGTGGAAAGCTACCTGTCGGGGATGTTCAACCCGACAGTGCAACTGAAATCCGGCGGCTATATCGTCATCGGCATCACCGAGGCGCTGGTCGCCATCGACGTGAACTCGGGGCGGGCGACCAAGGAAGGCTCGATCGAGGATACCGCGTTCAAGACGAACTGCGAGGCGGCGGACGAGATCGCGCGGCAGTTGCGCCTGCGCGACCTTGCCGGGCTGATCGTCATCGACTTCATCGACATGGACGAGCGCAAGAACAACGCCGCCGTGGAAAAACGCTTCAAGGATGCGCTGAAGAACGACCGCGCCCGCATCCAGGTCGGCCGCATCTCGGGCTTCGGCCTGATGGAGATGAGCCGCCAGCGGCTGCGGCCGGGGATGCTGGAATCGACGACCCAGCAATGTCCGCATTGCCACGGCACCGGGCTGATCCGGTCGGACGATTCGATGGCGCTGACGATCCTGCGCGCGATCGAGGAAGAGGGAACCCGCAAGCGGTCCCGCGAGGTGCTGGTGCGTGCGCCGGTTGCGGTCGCCAACTACCTGATGAACCAGAAGCGGGAGCATATCGCCACGATGGAAGCGCGGTATGGACTGTCGGTGCGGGTCGAGGCCGATCCTTCGCTGATCTCGCCCGACTACACGCTTGAGAAGTTCAAGACGGCGACCCGCGCGGTGCCCGAGCCGAGTTCGGCTGCGCTGTCGGTCGATGCCCGCCTGATGGCGCAGATCGACGAAAGCGAGGATGCGGCCGAGGAGGAAATCGAGGCCGAGATCGAGACCGAGGCGGATGAATCCGCGGCGCATGAGGTCGTCGAGGATGAGAACGGCAACGGCTCGCGCCGCCGCCGCCGCCGCCGCCGCCGCGGTGGCCGCAACGGGGACGAGGCGAACGACGAGCAGCATCCGGACGATGACGGTGAGGCAGATGCCGAAACCGCCGAGGACGAAAGCGGGGATGTGGAGGATGAGGCGGGCGGGGACAGCAAACCTGCCGGTTCCAGCCGCTCGCGCCGCTCGCGGTCACGGTCCCGCCGTCGCGTCGAGGATCGGGGCGAGGCTTCAGGGGAAAGCACCGGGGGCATCATCGACGAAAGCCGCGACGTTCCGGCGGGCGCGGGCGAGCCGGTGGAAACCGGCGGCATCCCGGCGAATGCGGACGGGTTGGGTGATGATGCAGAGGAGGATGCGCAGGAGGCCGACGGTTCGGCACACGCGCCCGAAGGTGCGATGATGGAAGCCTCGCGGGCATCCGGTGAAGAGCCTGCCCGTGAAGCTGCCGAGCCGCAGGCCGGAAGCGTTCAGCCGCAGGATGCGGGGGAAGAAGCTGCCCCGGTTGCTGCCTCTGATCAGGCCGTGGCTGAGGCAGATCCGGTGTTGGAAGATGCCGGTGCTCAGCAAGGGGAGGCCACGGCTGAAGCGATCCCGGACGAGCGCGCAGGCGAGGCTGCGATGGCCGATGTGGCAGGTCCGGCAACCGAGGCTGATGACAGCCCCGCCGATGAGGCTGCCGCCGGTAAGGACACCGATAGCCCGGCGTCTGCTGTCGATAATGCAGAAGAATACAGGCCCGAAGCGGAGCCGGCCGGAACGGAGGCTTCAGGCGCCGAAGCGGCTGAGGGCGCGAGCGAGGCAGGGGTTGCTCAGCTTGAGCCTCGGGCTGAGGCTGCGACCATCGACGAGCCTGCAGCCGAGGCCGAGCCGCAGCCTGCGCGGCCCAAGCGGCGCGGCTGGTGGTCGAACTGATTCGCTGACGCAGCCGTGACGTTCTGACGCGAGGCCGGGGCTTCCCCGGCCTCGTTCTTTTCTTCATGGTGCCGCCCATGTTTGGGATCGAACTTGCCGACGCCGCCATCCTGCCGGCGGCCCTTGTCGCCATGCTGGCGGGAATCCTGTCCTTCCTGTCGCCCTGCGTCCTGCCGATCGTGCCGCCCTATCTGGCTTACATGACCGGGGTGAAGGTCTCGGCCCTGAAGGAACGCCAGCGCAGCGCGGTGCTGCCGGCCCTGTTCTTCGTCATGGGGCTGTCCACCGTCTTCCTGCTGATGGGCTATGCGGCCTCGGCCTTTGGCCGGGCCTTCCTGCAATACCAGCCGGTGCTGGTGACGATCTCGGGCATCTTCGTGATTCTGCTGGGGCTGCATTTCCTGCATGTCTTCCGCATCCCGATGCTCGACCGCGAGGCGCGGATCGAGGCGGGCGACAAGGGTGGCACGGCAATGGGGGCCTATCTGCTGGGCCTCGCCTTCGCCTTTGGCTGGACGCCCTGCATCGGGCCGCAATTGTCCATGATCCTGACGCTGGCCGCGACCGAGCCCGCTCGCGGCACGACCCTGCTGGGAATCTATGCGCTGGGCCTCGGCATCCCGTTCCTGCTGTCGGCGATCTTCATCGAGCGGTCCATCGGGCTGATGAACCGGCTGAAGCGGCACATGGGGGTGATCGAGCGGATCTCGGGCGTGCTGCTGATCGGGGTGGGCGTGCTGCTTCTGACCGGCTGGCTGGGCGTCATCAGCTACTGGCTGCTGGAAACCTTTCCGGCGCTGGGCGTCATTGGCTGAACGGCCCAGGACGGCGGGCGCTTTTCCAGAAAGGCGGTCAGGCCCTCGTCCGTGTCGGGCAGCATCAGGTTCTCGCACATGACCGCGCCGGTCTGCCGGTAGGCGTCGGCGAGGCTCTGGCCCAGTTGCTCGCGGAAGGCGCGCTTGCCCAACCGCACGGCCGCCGGCAGCTTTGTCGCGACAAGCTGCGCCAGCGCCATGGTTTCCTCGGCCAGCTTTTCGGGCGGGACGACGCGGTTCACCAGCCCCAGCTCGCGGGCACGCTGGGCGTCGATGAACTCGCCCGTCACCAGCATTTCGAAGGCCGCGCGGGGGTGGATGGCGCGAGTCAGGGCCACCATCGGGGTCGCGCAGAACAACCCGATATTGATGCCGTTGACGCCGAAACGGACGCCCTCGGCGGCCACCGCCATGTCGCAACTGGCGACAAGCTGGCAGCCAGCGGCGGTGGCGATGCCCTGCACCTCGGCGATGACCGGCTGGGGCAGGGCGCCGATGGCTTGCATGAGCGTGGCGCATTCGGCGAACAGGGATTCGTAGGCCGCGCGGCCGCCGTCATCGCCTTCCCGCGCCGCCTGCATCTGCCTGAGGTCGTGGCCGGCCGAGAATGCCTTGCCCTCGGCGGCGAGGATCACCGCGCGCACGGGCTGGTCAGCGATCCCGGAGAAGGCCTCGGTCAGCGCGGCGATCATCTCGATCGACAGCGCGTTGTAGTTGGCGCCGCTGGTCATCACCAGCCGGGCCACCGGGCCGTGATCCTCGCGCCGGATCAGTTCACCTGCGTTCGCCATTGTCACCCTCTGCTTCGTCACGCCAAACTCTAGGCCCGCAAGGAGGGTCTGGAAAGCATGATGCAACCGCACGAGATTCAGGCGTTCATCGCCCGCGAGTTCCCGCAGGTCAGCGGCTACAGCGTCACAAGGGTGGACGGCGAAGGCGTGGGGATGCGGCTGGCGGTCGAGCACCGGCATCTGCGTCCGGGCGGGACGGTCTCGGGCCCGACGATGTTCGAGTTGGCAGACCTGGCCATGTATGCCGCGGTTCTGTCGCGGATCGGTCCGGTGGCCCTGACGGTGACGACCGGGGCCAGCATCGACTTCATGCGCAGGCCCGCGGCCGGGCGCGACTTGCTGGCCGAGTGCCGGCTGCTGAAGCTGGGGCGGGTCCTTGCAGTCGGGGACGTGCTGGTCCGCAGCCAGGGCATGGAGGAGCCGGTAGCGCGAGCATCGCTGACCTATTCGATTCCGCCGAAAACAGGCGAGTAGGATAAGGTATCTTATTACCTATACTACAATCCATTGTTTAATATGGATTTTTATATGTGTGCCGTCGTTGACCTTCGGGGCTGCTTTGGTGCATAGACCCCTATCCGAATTCACACCCCCGAAAGGGACGACCGATGAAGACCTATACCGCGAAACCGGCGGAGATCGAGAAGAAGTGGATCCTGATCGACGCCGAGGGCGTCGTTCTGGGCCGCCTCGCCACGATCGTCGCCAGCCGCCTGCGCGGCAAGCACAAGCCGACCTTCACGCCGCACATGGACATGGGCGACAACGTGATCATCATCAACGCCGACAAGGTGCAGATGACCGGCGACAAGCGTGACGACAAGAAATACTACTGGCACACCGGCTATCCGGGCGGGATCAAGCACCGCACCGCCCGCCAGGTGCTGGAAGGCGCCCATCCCGAGCGCGTCGTCATCAAGGCCGTCGAGCGCATGATCAGCCGCAACAAGCTGGGCAAGCAGCAGATGACCAACCTGCGCGTCTATGCCGGCGACCAGCACCCGCACGAGGCCCAGCAGCCCGAAGTGCTGGACGTCAAAGCGATGAACCCCAAGAACACCCGGAGCGCCTGAACATGGCCGAAGACATCAAATCGCTGGACCAGTTGAGGGATGCGGTCACGGCCAGCGCCGGCGCCGTCCAGGGCTCGACCTCGGAAGAAGCGCGCAGCCTGCAGGACGCAGTCGTCCGTGAACCGCAGCGCGACGCGCAGGGCCGTGCCTATGCCACCGGCAAGCGCAAGGACGCGGTGGCCCGCGTCTGGGTCAAGCCGGGTTCGGGCAAGGTCACGGTGAACGGCAAGGACATGGCGGAATATTTCGCCCGTCCCGTGCTGCAGATGATCCTGCGCCAGCCCTTCGACATCGCAGGCGTCGCCAACCAGTATGACGTCTATGCAACTGTTGCGGGCGGGGGGCTCTCGGGCCAGGCCGGTGCGGTGAAGCACGGCATCTCGAAGGCGCTGCAGTTGCATGAGCCCAGCCTGCGCGGCGCGCTGAAGGCCGCGGGCTTCCTGACCCGCGATCCGCGCGTGGTCGAGCGTAAGAAATACGGCAGGGCCAAGGCGCGCCGGTCGTTCCAGTTCTCGAAGCGCTGATCGCTTCGAATCGCACAAGCTCGAAGGGCGCGGCATCTGCCGCGCCTTTTTTCGTTTCGGCAGGCCGATTTCTGCGAGTCGCGACTCGCACGGCACCCGATTCCGTCACCGAAGCGTTGCGATTCCATGTAAGATCCGGCTCGGGAAGCTATCCGGGTCCTGAAACAGCCGTTTCGAGGCTGAAGGCATAACAGCAGAAATTGTTGTAAGACAATAGGTTGCAACAAAGTTGCAGCCAAGGTCGATTTTTCTTCTTGCTCTCTTCCTCGTCTCCTCCTAGATACCGCTTCACCGAACGGCGGGGACGCTGTGAGGGACGGGGAAGCCGGGAGGTTGACCTGGGGGGCTCTGGAAGGCTCTGCGGAAGATGGTCGAGAAAG
>NZ_JACJFU010000083.1:0-3681 GCF_014164635.1 Paracoccus sp. MC1854
CGCTCCAGCGACGACGACGGCCGCCGTCGGTGATGATCTCGATCTCAGACATAAGCACGTGCTCAGGCATATGCCTAAGCCTCCATGGCTATGCCCAGGTGTCCGGTCGAAAAGGGGGCCAGTTCACAGATGTAGGTGAAGTCGGCCAGCCACTTCTGGTTTGGCCGATCCGCCTCGAAGTTCCGGTCGAGGATGTTGCCGGCGATAATCGACCGCTCACCGTCATCTTTAGGCTTCCCACGTCGCCTCGGCCGCGCCCTCATCGCATTCTGGCGCATCAGCCGTTCGATCCGATGCAGACCGCAGGCAAGTCCGTCCTCGAGCACGTCACGCCAGACGCGGCGAGCGCCATAGGTCCGATCGCTGGCCCTGAAGCTCTTGTCGATGGCTGTGACAAGCTTCGCATCCTGGATCTCGCGGGCGCTGGTCGGACGGTTGAGCCAGGCGTGGAAGCCCGAACGCGAAACCTCCAGCACCTGGCAGAGCCAGCTGACCGGCCAGATGTGACGATGTCTGGCGATGAAGGCGAACCTCATGTCGCCTCGCGCGCGAAAAAAGCCGTGGCCTTCTTGAGGATGTCACGCTCCGCCCGGAGCCGAGCGACCTCTTTCTTCAGCGCCGCGATCTCGGCCTGATCGGCCCGCATCTGCCCATTGCCGGGAAAAGCTGCAGCAGGAGCAGCCGTCAACTCGCGCATCCAACGCCGCAACACGCTCTCCGCCACATCGAGGTCACGGGCGGCCTGCGCCACCGCTACACCGCGCTCGGTCACCAGCTTCACGGCCTCGGTTTTGAACTCGCGGCTGAACTTCCGTCTCGTCATGTGTGGTCTCCGGTCCCTTGGTCACGATCCTATTGTCGTGTCCACGAAACCGGCAGCAGGCCAACGGACGATTTCATCCCGATGGTGGATGCGCTGATGGTGCTGAACCGGTAGGGAACCGCCTATCTCGTAAGCGTCCTATGACTTAGCGCGCGCTGAGTGCTAGATGAGGCCTTATGACCATCCCTACCTTCGCTTTAGCACCCCGCCAACTCTCATTTGAAAGCCTCTGTCCCGTCAAGGAGGCAGTAGAAGCTATGGCCGAGGCTGGCGTTGAAATGCGTGGTGCTGTCTTCACGCGCCGCGAGGTGGTGGACTTCATCCTGGATCTCGCCGGCTACACGGCCGACCAGGACCTCACGCGGCTGCGACTCCTGGAGCCCTCGTTCGGGCATGGCGACTTCCTTCTTCCGGTGATCGACCGGCTCCTGGCGTCCTGGGTTTCCCAAGGCCGGCCGGAGCCCGTGCCGGCTCTCGCGCGCGCCATTCAGGGTGTCGAGCTGCACCGGGCTTCCTGGAGCCATGCCCGCGAACTCGTGACCGCGCGGCTGCGCCAGGAAGGCATCTCGGCAGCCGATGCCGAAACCCTCACTCGCACCTGGCTCGTGCAGGGTGACTTCCTGCTGGCCGAGCTGGACGGCGCCTTCGACGTGGTGATCGGCAATCCGCCCTATGTGCGCCAGGAGCTGATCGCGGACGCGCTCATGGCGGAATACCGGACGCGCTACGGCACCATCTACGACCGCGCCGACATCTACGTGCCCTTCATCGAGCGCTCGCTGAGTCTTTTGGCGCCCGGCGGGCGCTGCGGCTTCATCTGCTCGGATCGATGGATGAAGAACCGCTACGGCGGCCCCTTGCGCGCCTTCGTGGCGAACGGCTTTCACCTGCGCGCCTATGTGGACATGGTGAACACGCCGGCCTTCCACGCGGACGTGGTGGCCTATCCGGCCATCACGATCATTGCCCGCGAAGCGCCCGGTCCCACCCGCATCGCGCACCGTCCCGAGATCGACCGGGAGAGCCTCGGGGACCTCGCGGCCGAGCTGACGGGCGCCGCCCCCGATCCTGCGCGTGGGGTGCGCGAGATCGCCCGCGTCACCGCCGGCGCGGAGCCTTGGATCCTGGACGACTCCGAGCAGCTCGCGCTTGTCCGCCGGCTGGAGGCCAGCTTTCCGACCCTTGAGGAGGCCGGCTGCAAGGTCGGGATCGGCGTGGCCACCGGGGCCGACAAGGCCTTCATTGGCCGCCATGAGGAACTGGACGTGGAGGAGGAGCGCAAGCTCCCCCTCGTGATGACCCGCGACATTCAGGGCGGCACCGTCGAATGGCAGGGTCTTGGCGTCATCAACCCGTTCGAGGATGACGGCCGGCTGGTGGATCTCGCCCGCTATCCGCGGCTCAGGCGCTACCTTGAGGCTCGGCGTGAGCCGATCGCCCGCCGGCATGTCGCGCAGAAGGCGCCGGCCAACTGGTACCGCACGATCGACCGCATCACGCCCTCAATCGCCTGGACGCCCAAGCTCCTGATCCCGGACATCAAGGGCGAGGCGCATGTCGTCTATGAGGACGGTCGGCTCTACCCGCACCACAACCTCTACTACATCACCTCCGACAGCTGGGACGTGCGCGCCCTTCAGGCCGTGCTCCTGTCGGGCATCGCGCGCCTCTTTGTCGCCGCCTACTCGACCAGGATGCGGGGTGGATACCTGCGGTTTCAGGCCCAGTATCTGCGGCGCATCCGCCTGCCACTGTGGAGCGACGTGCCGGAGGGCCTGAGGGCTGAGCTGAAGGTTGCGGGGGAACGGGGAGACCCTGAGGCCTGCAACCGGGCGGTCTTTGCTCTCTATGGGCTCTCGGACGCCGAACAGGCCGCCCTCGGGGGCACCAAAACCTAGCATGGCTCTCGATCTCGCGGATTACGAGCGCAAGGCGCGTGAAGCTGTCATGGCCTTCTGGGGCAACCGGGCCAAGGCGCTCCAGGCCAAGATCGAGGCCGGGACCCTGGACACCGGCGAGCGCGGCGCGGTCACGGCCGGCACCACCATGGATGGTTTCACGGCCCTGCTGATCGACCTCGTCAAGGCAAACGGGCTCGGTCACGCCGACATCCACCAGAAGCGCCATGTCCTCACCTTGCCCGGCTATTTCCGGCCGACCAAGCTCTGGGACGTCCTTGTCATCCACCAGGGCCGGCTCATCGCTGCCTTGGAGATGAAGAGCCAAGTCGGGCCCTCGTTCGGGAACAATGCCAACAACCGTGCCGAAGAAGCGATCGGCAGCGCCCATGATTTCTGGACCGCCTACCGCGAGGGTGCGTTCGGGGCGGACACCCCGCGCCCCTTTCTCGGCTGGCTCATGATGGTGGAGGATGCGCCCGCTTCACGCAGTCCCGCCAAGCGGGAAACCTCGCTGCATTACCCGATCTTCCCGGAGTTCCGTGGCGCGTCCTACCTCCAGCGCTACGACCTGCTGTGCCAGAAGCTCGTGCGGGAAAACCTGTACACGGCTGCCTGTACCCTCGCCTCCCCGCGTGAGGCAAAGGAAACCGGAACTTATGCGGACATGTCGGAGCTGACGAGCCTGCGATCCTTCGTCAGTGCCTTTGCCGGGCACATTGCGGCCGCGGCCGCGCGCGCTGTGTGATGGGTCGTCTCGGCGTTGTTGCAGAACTCGGCCGCTAGTGGCGACTTCCCCTTTCCCTTTTGACGTCAGGCCACGCGTTCGATTGCGGCCGTGCCGAGTGCATTGAAGCGGTTCATCAGTGCAATGCGGACGTGGATTTCGGCGGTCTGACGGTCGGGGTCCCGGGATGCGATCCTCTCGCCGAACGACTTGAGGCATCTCATCCTGGCCTC
>NZ_JACJFU010000084.1:0-3442 GCF_014164635.1 Paracoccus sp. MC1854
CCGGCCCCCGAGGTCCAGC
Organism: Paracoccus sp. MC1854; assembly: GCF_014164635.1. NCBI lineage: Bacteria > Pseudomonadati > Pseudomonadota > Alphaproteobacteria > Rhodobacterales > Paracoccaceae > Paracoccus > Paracoccus sp. MC1854. The sequence continues at coordinate 20 of NZ_JACJFU010000084.1, forward strand.
AGGGACCGGCTCCGCCACCCCGAACCCCTTCGCCAGCTCCCCCCACCACGGCGCCGAGACCCGTCATGCACCAGGATTGGAAATGGACCACCTCAGTGGAGCAGGCCACCCTTATTGCTGAAGATCACACCCGCGCTGCGGAAATTCCCGCGCCACGTCCGGTCTGCGCGACCTCGGCCGTCTTGCCGCGTCCGAGCTGCACTGTCACTGGCAGAATCCCCGCCGCGAGCCGCCCATTCGCCTTCGCCGCCGCTGCCCGTTCCTGCGAGCGCAGGGCAACGGCGTCCTAGTCGGCGCGGCTGAGGCCATAGTCGTCGGCGAGGTTCTGCGCCGTCTTGGGCATCGACCCGGTGCCATAGTCCGCGGCCATCCTCGGGTTTACGAAGCGCCAGCCGATGGTGGTGTCGAAGACCTCGTTCCCGCGAGACCAAGCCGCCCCCGCCTTGGGCATCACGAAAGGCGCGCGGGTCATGCTTTCGACGCCCGAGGCGATCGCAAGCTCGATGTCGCCCGCCTGGATGGCGCGGGCGGCGACGGCGACCGCCTCCAGCCCACGCATGATACGCGGGATCACATGACCGCCCGTCATACCCACCCGGCCGCGCCCATCGCCGTCATCGCCGCCGCTCAGATCGCAAAGACCAGCAGGTAGAAGGCCCAGTTCCAGCGCGGACCCACGATGGTCAGCGGACAGCCGGCAGCCCCGAGGCCAGCGCCACCAAGGTCAGGGAGGGCGAGAAGATCATCACCGATGCCCAAGCGCCAGCCAGCGACAGCGCAATGGCGGTCTGGCTGAGATCCGGGATTGCCAGCCCAGCCATGGTCGAGGCGAGAATCGCGGTCACGATGATGGGATTGATGCCCACGCAGGACAACAGAAACAGCGCCGCCATCATCAGCGGCACCGCCGCAACTGCATCTGGCCCCCACCCCATGGCGGCGACCATCTGCGAGCCGCCGGGCAAAAGCTGGTGAATCAGCACGACCATGATGCCGGCCGAGGCGAAGACCGTCAGTTCAGAGGCCATCCCCGCCAAGGCCCGGCCGACATCGCTGCCGTATTCCACCAGCGCGCTGGCGAGGTTGCGCGACTGCCGGACCGCGCCCAGCGCCATCCAGAGGGTGGCATAAAGCGGTAGCATCACCACCAGCGCGGCCTGCACGCTCAGAGGGCTGGCCTAACTCAGTCCGAAGACCAGCCCCGGCAAGCCGAAGATATGTCCCAGAAGCTGCAGCGCCGTCGCCTTCCGGCGCGGGCGCAGGGCTCGGCAAGGATGGCCGCGCCGGTTGCAGGCGGCGGTCCAGCAGTCAGCCGGTGATGCCGAAATCCGGCACGGCCACCACCCCAATCCGCTAGCCCGGCAGCGCCAGCAGCAGCAGGGTTCACGGCAAGACCGAAAGGCGACCAGAAGACGATCAGGCTGAACCCGGGCAAGACCGCCGTCATCATCCGCCGCAGCCGCAAATCGCGCAAACGCGGGGGGAAGGTAGCCCGAAGCCTCCTCGGCGGCGCGGTGCGCCATGTGCAGCAGGATCGTCAGTGCCCCGAAATTGATCAGGACGCCGAGGGTATGCCCGTCGTCAGCGCAGCGTAGCGGCGTGCCGGCGACTGACGCGTCAGGAACCGCCCGGCGACGATCACCGCCAGAGAGTTCGCCGCTACCGCGTGCAACACGCCCAGCAGCCCGAGCAGCGCGGCAAGAAACACCATCCGGCCCCAGCGTCTGCGTCCAGACACCAACTCCCATGCCCTGGACCAGTACCGCGACCCCGCAAGCGGCGGCCAGTGTCAAGGTGACACGGGCTGAGACGTTGAGCCACCGCCTGTTAAGCAGGGAATACACTCCCAGCGCCGCCCGGGCCAGCACCAACAGAGGTCGGGGATCGCCCCGCCGGTGTAGTCCAGCGCCACGGCAACGACCAGCGCGACGCAGGCCGCGGCGATCCGGGATTTCGGATCTTGACAGACGGCGGGTTAAGGGGCATTCAGTCAGGCTGGTCCGTGAAATGGTCCAACAGCCTGTGCTTGAGGATCTTGCCCGAAGGTGCCGCCGGTAGCCGGGCGCAGATCACAATGTGCGAAGGCACCCTGTAGGCGCTGAGCCGCACCGCCGCATGGGCGCGCAGGGTATCCTCGTCAGCCCCCGCGCTTGGATGGGTCTGGCAGAAGGCGATCACCTCCTTGTTGCCTGTCGCGGCTGCGGCCGACATCCTGCATCTCCGCTCCAGCCCCATTGATCTTCAAAGCCAGAAGAGGAGGGTTGCGGCCAGAAGTCGCCGCATGCGTCGACGGCAGGGAAGAAGGTGTCCGGGCAGCCGTCGTATCGAGTTGCGGCATATGAGGAGGATCAGGAAACAGTCGGAGGGACTGTTTCCCCGACGATTGGCCAGTCCTTGAGCCGCCGCCCATGATCTCGATCCGGTTGCGCCGCTTGTAACGCCGCTTGTCGTCTTTCACGGTCGTCTTTCGGGACTTCCAAGCGGGGATGCAGACCTTTCTCCCCTTGCCATTCAAGGCTTCTCTCAGCCAGTTTGCATCATGTCCTCGATCTGCCGGCAGCCAGCCGGCCTCGGGCAGGCTGCCCAGCAGCGCCGCCGCGCCGATGCAGTCGCTCACCTGTCCGGCCGACAGCAAGAAACGGATCGGCCGGTCCCTGGCGTCGGGGACGGCGGGCAGCCTGGTGTTCATGCCCCCGTTCTCGGGAAAACGATCTCGTGGATCGTTTTCCGACCCTCAAACTGCGCCCGATCGGGCGTCCGCGCCCCCTCTTCTTGGCGCGCAGGCTGGAAGCCGTGCGGTGCGCCTTCAGAGGGGTTGCATCGATCATGATTGTCTTGCGCGCGGTGCCTTGCGTGGCCAGGCCCATAATGATCCGGGCAAACACCCGGTTGTCGCGCCAGCGCTTCCAACGGTTGCAGAGCGTCTTCGCCGGACCCTATCCCTTGGGTGCGGCACACTATCGCAAGCCATTGCGGTTGACGAAGATCATGCCGCTGAGCACGCGCCGATCATCGACCCGGGGTTGCCATGGCTCTTCGGAAAGAAAGGCCTCAGGCGCTCTGACCTGCCCCTCCCCGGACAGCCAGAAAAGGTTGCTCATGGATCAGAAACAATGGGGCTGGAGCCTAGGTACTGATGCCCGGGTTGCGGAGAGGTGATCGAGAACGGCCGCCTCGCAGCCGTCAGTGTAGCTGTTCACGGGTAGCTGTTCCATCCCGGATGATCACATAGACGGTCGCCGGGCCGCCTTGTTCATGGCAAGATCGATCCTGGGTGAGGTCCGGGACGGGAGTCGGGCGGGCACGGAGCCGGCTTGGATGGCGGCCGAGCGCTACGGCATCTCCGGGCAGACCGTCTGGAAATGGTGCAAGCGCGACGGCGTCCATGACCGGAGCCACACGCCGCACCGGTTGCAGACCACG
>NZ_JACJFU010000085.1:0-3442 GCF_014164635.1 Paracoccus sp. MC1854
CGCTCCAGCGACGACGACGGCCGCCGTCGGTGATGATCTCGATCTCAGACATAAGCACGTGCTCAGGCATATGCCTAAGCCTCCATGGCTATGCCCAGGTGTCCGGTCGAAAAGGGGGCCAGTTCACCGCCTTTGCCAAGCTGCGCGACCGTGGCATGCACACGGACGCCACAGGTGCTCATCGAGGACGTAGACCGTGCGCGCGATCTGGTGGACTGCAGTCCTACGCAAGAGGGCAGGGGGCGTGCTGACGTCCTGCCGGCGGCTGCTGATTGCCGTTCCCCAGAACGATCCTATTTGCAGATCATCCTGACAACGCCCCACTCCTTTGGAGTGCAACCCGGACTGGCCCCAGTGCATGACATGTCGCCTTGATGAACCAGCCGTCTCATGATCAGGAACGTGAGGTCCTTGCAGGGCTTGTCGAGCGGGTGACGTTCCACAATCCCGAGACCGGCTTCTGCGTGCTGCGCGTCAAGGCGCGCGGGCACCGCGAGCTGGTGACGGTGGTGGGCCATGCCGCCGCGATCTCGGCGGGCGAGTGGATCAGCGCCTCGGGGCAGTGGAGCAACAACCGCACCCATGGCCTGCAGTTCAGGGCGCAGTTCCTCAGGGCGTCCGCACCCACGACCGCCGAGGGCATCGAGAAGTATCTCGGCTCGGGCATGATCCGCGGCATCGGCCCGGTCACAGGCAAGCGCCTCGTGCGCCATTTCGGCACGGAGGTCTTCGACATCATCGAGGCCAGTCCCGAACGGCTGCGGGAGGTGGGCGGCATCGGCCCCGTCCGGGCCGCCCGGATCGCCGCCGGCTGGGCCGACCAGAAGGTCATCCGCGAGATCATGGTGTTCCTGCACCAGCATGGCGTGGGGACCGCGCGCGCCGTGCGGATCTTCCGGACCTATGGCCTCGATGCGGTGCAGGTGATGAGCGAGAACCCCTACCGGCTCGCGCGCGACATCCGCGGCATCGGCTTCCGCACCGCCGATGTCATTGCCGAAAAGCTCGGCATCGAAAGGACCGCCATGATCCGGGTGCAGGCGGGGATCTCCTTCGCACTCTCCGAAGCCATGGGCCAGGGGCACTGCGGGCTGCCGCGGACGGACCTGGCGGGGCTCGCGGAAAAGCTGCTGGAGGTGCCGGTCGAGTTCATCACGCGTGCGATGGCTCTGGAACTGGCCGAGGGCACGGTCACGGCGGATCGGGTGGGTGACACCGACTGCGTGTTCCTGACCGGGCTTCACCAGGCCGAGCGCGGCATCGCCGCGCATCTCAAGCGCCTGGCCAGCGGTCCCCTGCCGTGGCCCGCCATCGATGCCGACCGTGCCCTGCCGTGGATCGAGCGGGCAACGGGCCTCACGCTCGCCATCAGCCAGGTCGAGGCTCTTCGCCTGGCGCTGCGCTCCAAGGTGCTGGTGATCACCGGCGGGCCGGGCGTCGGCAAGACCACGCTGGTCAATGCCATCCTGCGCATCCTCGCGGCCAGGGGCACGCGTCTGCTGCTCTGCGCCCCGACCGGTCGGGCCGCCAAGCGCATGACGGAAGCCACCGGCCTGGAGGCGCGCACCATTCACCGGCTGCTCGAGTTCGATCCTGCAACCGCTGGCTTCAAGCGCAGCGAGGAGAACCTGCTCGCCTGCGATCTGCTGGTCGTCGACGAAAGCTCGATGGTGGACGTGCCGCTCATGCAGTCGCTCCTGAAGGCTGTGCCAGGCTCAGCTGCGCTGCTGATCGTGGGCGACATCGACCAGCTGCCCTCGGTCGGACCCGGCCAGGTGCTGGCCGACATCATCGGCTCCGGCGCAGTGCCGGTCGTGCGACTGACCGAGGTGTTCCGCCAAGCGGCGCGGAGCCGCATCATCACCAGCGCGCACCGGATCAACGAGGGGCGCCTGCCGGACCTCTCGACCCCCGAGGGCGAAAGCGACTTCTACTTCGTGCCGGCCGAGGCGCCCGAACAGGCGGTGGCGCGCATCGTCGAACTGGTGCGTCACCGGATCCCGCGCCGCTTCGGCCTCGACCCCGTCCGCGACATCCAGGTGCTCTGCCCGATGAACCGTGGCGGCGTCGGCGCGCGGGCGCTCAACATCGAACTGCAGGCGGTCCTCAATGGGGCGGGTGCCCCGAAGGTCGAGCGCTTCGGCTGGACCTTCGCGCCGGGCGACAAGGTCATGCAGGTCGAGAACGACTACGACAAGGAGGTCTGGAACGGCGACATCGGCCGGATCGAGACGGTTGATCCCGAAGAGGGGGAGGTGATGATCGACTTCGACGGCCGCGCGGTCGTCTTCGGCTTCGGTGAGCTCGACACCGTCGTGCCGGCCTATGCGGCCACCATCCACAAGGCGCAAGGGTCGGAGTATCCGGCGGTAGTCATTCCGGTGATGACCCAGCACTATGCCATGCTGCAGCGCAACCTGCTTTATACCGGCATCACCCGCGGCCGGAAGCTGGTCGTGCTGGTGGGTCAGAGAAAGGCCATCGCCATTGCTGTGAGAAATGTCGCAGGACGGCGGCGCTGGACGAAGCTCGCGGAGTGGCTCGCGGCGGCGTAGGCCTGAGGCGCCGCAGGAGACTTGAAAGGGAAAGAAGAGAACACAGTAAGATATTGATCTTATTACATAATTATCATTACTATAAGAGTTGATATACGCTGTGGACGCGCTACCTTGGAGTGCGACTTTTGATCCTCAACAATGAGTTGGGCTTTGAAAGGACACTCGAATGAAGGTTCGCTATTCTCACCTTTCCCTGGCAGAGCGCCGCCGGATCGAACGCTGGCGCCATGCGAAGATGAGCCCTGACGAGATGGCGCGCAGGCTTGGCCGGCACCGCTCGACGATCTTCCGGGAGCTGCGCCGCAATCATTTTCATGACAGCGAAGTCCCCAAGCTCAGTGGCTATTGGTGTGTCGTGGCACAGAGCCTGAGCGACAGCCGGCGGACGCGGCAGCGCAAGCTGGTGCGCGAGTCCCGTCTGCGCGACCAGGTTGAGTGCTGCTTGAGATCAGGCTGGACACCCGAGCAGATCGCTGGCCGCATGCGCCACGAGCGAGCCCCGATCCGGGTCTGCCACGAAACCATCTATCGTCACATCTACTCCGAGGAAGGCCGTCGGGGCGAGTTGTGGCGCCACCTGCCCTCCGGCCGACGGCGCCGCCGCGGCTATCGTCTGCGCAAGCGCCCGCCGCCGAAATTTGCCGCTGAACTCAGCATCCTGTTCCGTCCCGATGTCATCGCCCATCGCAAGGAGTTCGGGCACTGGGGTGAGAGGGGACGGTCGCGCCCGGTGGCGCGACGCAGCCCCTCGAACGACCTGGTGCTTTTCCGGCAGAAGTTCGGTCCCGCCAACGTCGCCACGATGATCGAGCGCACCAGCCGCTTCCTCGTGGTGCTGAAGAACGCGGAGAAGCGCACCCGGCCGATCATGGCGCAGATCGCCA
>NZ_JACJFU010000086.1:0-3407 GCF_014164635.1 Paracoccus sp. MC1854
AGGATCGCGATGATCTGAGCCTCAGTGTATCTGCTTGTCTTCATTCGAAATCTCCTCGTTCATCTTGCCGAGAAAATTCTACTTATGAAGCCCCTTACTTTCGGGGAGGATTACCACCGGAACCCCGGTCGGTATGGGTTACTGCCATTGCGCCAGCTGCCGTCACTGGTCTGCGGGTCCGGTAAACGCCTTCACTCTCTGGCATCCAGAACAGGTGCATATACCAAAAGGCGAGGAGCATCTTGCGGGATACAGCAAGACGCCTGCCAGTGACCGGATGTGGTGTACCGTCTGTGGCGGTCACCTCATGACTGTCCACCCCGGCCTCAAGCTGATCGATGTGTTCGCAGCCATCCTGCCGTCGATCGATTTTCAGCCAACCCCGCACGTGAACTATACAGAAACCGTCCTGCACCTGCATGACGACTTGCCCAAGATGAATGACTTTCCGGCCGAACTGGGTGGGTCTGGATTGCTCGTTCCAGAATAACTTCTACCCCGCTCCACCATGGCCGTTCGCTTCGAATGGCAATAGAAAGACCCGGGCAAGGCATCGGAGATGGTGGCCGAGAACGAGCGTCACAGCGCCACCCACGATCAAGGAAACGCCCCAAGGCGATCCCGCCCTCGACTGGTGGCAGGGCCTTACGGATGCCGAGCGGCAGGACTGGGGCGATCGGACAGGCGGAACCTTCGAGGCGGGCGGGAAGACCTGTTCGCGCATGGACCCGTGCCGCCTGCGCCCTGCGCAGCACGGATTCCCCTGCCGGTCCCTCTCGGTCCCGGAAAGGTTCCAAGCCAAAAGCGACCTGACCCGGTCACACGGGCGAGGGCAGGGACGCGGCGTCCCAGATGCGGCCTTGCCATTCCGGCACGCCGCTAAGGCCGTCGAAGGCCGCATCCTTGGAGATCAGGGGGCAGCCAAGCGCAACTGCAGTCGCCGCGATCATCCGGTCGAACGGATCCCGGTGGCTCCACTGCATTGCCCCTGCCAGAAACGCGATCTCGGCCGTATAGGGCGCGATCTCGGTGCCCTGCGCGCGCCAGAGCGGCAGAAGCTGGTCGATGACGGGATCAAGCTCTGGCCATTTCCCAAGGCGATGCTTCTGCGTGATCTCGTAGAAGCTGATCGGGGCGACATAGGCTGCCTCCGCCGCCTCGATCACGCCCCGCGCGGTGGCGCTCAGCTCCGAGGACAGAAACAGGCTCCAGATGAACGTGTGGGTGTCGAGCAGGACCGCCCTCACTCCCAGTCCCTCAGCTCATCCTCGGACAGGGGGGCGAGGAAATCCGGCACCCTGCTGACCAGTCCATCGCCGATCCCGATGCGGACAGTGGGGCGATGGACCGAGACCAGCCGCACGGCCGGCTGGCCGCCGCGGGCGATGATGACTTCCTCGCCCTTCTCGGCCGCGGCGATCAGTTCCGACAGCTTGGCCTTGGCTTCCGCGATGTTCATCTGCATGACCGCACCCCTTTTGCTCAAAACAAGATAGTCTTGAACCAAGAGTTGGTCCATCTGCTTGTGCTTGCCAAGATCTGACGGCAGCAGGTAAACCCCTTGTGGGTGTTGAACCTGAACGAGAGTGAACCTTTTGGCATATGCCTTGGGTGCGGTCGCGAAGGTGTCAGGGTGGAAGTGGCTGTTCGACCAAGCCTTGCGCCGCGAACCGCCCGCCTCGATGAGGCGGGCCTGTCCGAGAGTACCGAGGCTTTCCAACACGGACTTCACCAAACCCGCGCAGGCGCACAATCGTTCATCCAAACACGAAGTCGCCAGCGTCCAGATCAACGATAGAAACCCCTTGGAGCCCCAGACGATCGCCGTTTCCGAAGTCGATCATTGCGTTCGGTCCCACGTCGCTCATGAGCCCTGTCAGGTCAGCAAAGCTGTCAATGCCGTTCACCACGATCCTGATGGTGTCGACGCCGTCATCGAAGTCGGTGATCCTATCGGTGCCATCATCAAAGACGAACACATCAGCATCGCTGCGTCCGGTCAGCACGTCGTTGCCGTCGCCGCCGACGATCACGTCGGCGCCGTCGCCGCCGGTGATGCGGTCGTTGTCGGCGCCGCCGTCAAGCCGCAGGCGGATGAGCCCGGCCAGTCCCGCGCTGCCGGTGATGGTGTCGGCACCGCCGCCGCCGTTCACGTCCAGCCGCTCGGTGCTGCCGATGTCGAGCGAGAACGGAACGAGGTTGGTGCGGTCGAAGTCCACCCGCGCGCCATTGGCGGCGATGGTGAAGGCATCGCCCACGACGGCGCCGTTTACCTGCACGATGTCATAGCCCGCGCCCCCTTCCATGACGTCCGAGCCGTCGCCGTTGTTCCAGATCATCCGGTCGTTGCCATTGCCGCCATAGACCCTGTCGGCGCCCCGATCGCCCAAGAGCACGTCGTTTCCCTCACCGCCGAGGAGCACGTCGGCGCCGTCACCGCCGGTGATGCGGTCGTTGTCGGCGCCGCCGTCCAGCCGCAGGCGGATGAGCCCGGCCAGTCCCGCGCTGCCGGTGATGGTGTCGGCACCGCCGCCGCCGTTCACGTCCAGCCGCTCGGTGCTGCCGATGTCGAGCGAGAACGTAACTATGTTGGTGCGGTCGAAGTCCACCCGGGGTCCGTTGGCGCCGATGGTGAAGGCATCGCCCACGGCCGCACCGTTCACCTGCACGGTGTCATAGCCCGCGCCCCCTTCCATGACGTCCGAGCCGTCGCCGTTGTTCCAGATCATCCGGTCGTTGCCATTGCCGCCATAGACCCTGTCGGCGCCCCGATCGCCCAAGAGCACGTCGTTTCCCTCACCGCCGAGGAGCACGTCGGCGCCGTCACCGCCGGTGATGCGGTCGTTGTCCGCGCCGCCGTCCAGCCGCAGGCGGATGAGCCCGGCCAGTCCCGCGCTGCCGGTGATGGTGTCGGCACCGCCGCCGCCGTTCACGTCCAGCCGCTCGGTGCTGCCGATGTCGAGCGAGAACGGAACGAGGTTGGTGCGGTCGAAGTCCACCCGCGCGCCATTGGCGGCGATGGTGAAGGCATCGCCCACGACGGCGCCGTTTACCTGCACGATGTCATAGCCCGCGCCACCTTCCATGACGTCCGAGCCGTCGCCGTTGTTCCAGATCATCCGGTCGCTGCCGTAGCCGCCAAAAACGCTGTCGGCGCCCCTGAACCCGGTGAGCACGTCGTTGCCGTCGCCGCCGAGGAGCACGTCGGCGCCGTCACCGCCGGTGATGCGGTCGTTGTCGGCGCCGCCGTCCAGCCGCAGGCGGATGAGCCCGGCCAGTCCCGCGCTTCCGGTGATGGTGTCGGCACCGCCGCCGCCGTTCACGTCCAGCCGCTCGGTGCTGCCGATGTCGAGCGAGAACGGAACGAGGTTGGTGCGGTCGAAGTCCACCCGGGGTCCGTTGGCGCC
>NZ_JACJFU010000087.1:0-3384 GCF_014164635.1 Paracoccus sp. MC1854
GCCAGGTCGACGCCGATGATGCTAATTTCCTTCATGGATGCCCTCTTGTTTCTCTTGTGACTTCAGCATCACAAGCTTGGCGCATTGCGACGCCGTAGGGGAGAGAGCGGCATCCACCCCATCTCCATCCCGCGAATGATGCATCCGCTCAGCCATCTTCTACTTCTCCAGGACGTAGCTTCCCGGCGCGTCCTGAAGCGGAGGATACGTCTTGCTGCCCATTGAAGGCGGCGCAACCTTTCTGCCCGAGCGGGCGGAAAGCCACGCCGTCCAATCCGTCCACCAGCTGCCGTCATGCCGGGTCGCGCTTTGAAGCCACTGTTCCGGGCTGGACGCCGTGCTGTCCTTCTCCCACGTCCAGTAGGCGCCCTTGCCGCCGGGCGGATTGATGACCCCGGCGATGTGGCCGCTTGAGGCGCGGACGAACCGCACATCGCCGCCGAAAAGCTGCGTGATACGCCAGGCTGCGTCCCAAGGCACGATGTGGTCCTTTTCGGCGCCGACCGCATAGCAGTCCAGCTTGATCCGGCCGAGATCGAGGGGCACGCCCTTCAGCGTGATCTTGCCGGGCTCGATGAGGTTGTTCTCGAGATAGGTGTTGCGCAGGTACCAGCTGTGCGCGGCGCGCGTCATCCGGGTGCCGTCGCTGTTCCAGTAGAGCAGGTCGAAGGCGGGCGGCTTGTTGCCCAGCAGGTAGTTGTTGACCACATTGGCCCAGATAAGATCGTTCGAGCGCAAGAGATTGAACATGTTGGACATCTCGCGGCTGTCGAGATAGCCGCGGTCCATCATCTGCTGTTCGACGAGATCAAGCCCCGGCTCGTCCATGAAGACGGCGGTGTCACCCACGCGCGAAAAGTCCTGCAGCGAGACCATGAAGCTCGCCGAGTTGATGCGCTCCGCGCCTTTCCCCTTGGCTGCCAGCATCGCCAGCGTCATCGTCAGAAGCGTGCCGCCGATGCAGTAGCCCATGATGTTGACCGTGGGGCTGCCGGTGATGTCGCGCGCCACATCGCCGGCTTCCAGCAGGCCCAGGTCCATGTAGTCCTCGATGCCGATCCCGTCCATCGAGGCGTCGGGGTTCTTCCACGAGACCACGAACACGGTGAAGCCCTGATCTACCAGGTACTTCACCATGCTGTTCCGGGGCTGCATGTCGAGAATGTAGAACTTGTTGATCCAGGGGGGCAGGATCAGCAGCGGCACCTGGTGGACCTGCTTCGTCGTCGGCTCGTACTGGATGAGTTCGATCAGCCGGTTGCGATGGACCACCTTGCCGGGGGTGAGCGCGAGGTTGCGCCCCGGCGCGAAGGCATCCTCGTCCACCATGCTGAGCCGCCCGGCGGCGAGGTCGGCCATGAGGTTTCTCGCCCCGGCCGCCATGCTGGTGCCGCCGGTCTCAAGCGCCTTGCGCAGCGCGGCGGGGTTGGAGAGCAGCATCAGCGTCGGGCTCATCGCGTCGACGAACTGGCGAAGATGGAAGTTGACGCGCTGCCGCTCGGCGTCGTCCATGTCCTCGCCCCTGTTCTGCTCCATGAGCCAGTCCGAGGCGAGAAGATAGACCTCCATGAGGGCGCGATAGGCGGGGTTCGTTTGCCATTCGGGCGCGGCAAAGCGCTTGTCGGCCGGCGACGTGGGGGCCTTGTCCTGCAAGGCCTGGGCATTGCCCAGCCAGCGCTGCCCCGCCTCCTGCCAGACGTTTATCGCCGAGCGCCACAGGTCCTGATTGAACTGCATGACGGACACCGCCGTCTCGGGCCGGGCCAGCGAGCGCAGCCAGACGGTGCGCAGGGCGCGGGCAATCTCCGCCCAGTCGAGCGGGATGACGTCGCGCAGGGGATTGGCATTCCACATCTGGTCGATCGAGCGGAGCGTCGGATTCCGGGACAGCGCATCCTGGAGATGCTGGGTGCCCCCCGTGAACGATGCGGAAAGAGGAGCCTTGGACGGGTCCCACCCGGCATTTCCCGGGTCCGCTGCAGTTCGCGACGACGCAAAAATCTGATCCATCCAGGAACTCCAGATCTGCAGCAGCACATCCGGCCCCGGCGCAGTTCCGCCCTCAGACCTCGTGACCTCTCCGGAGTTTTTCTCTGCCATAGTCATTCCTCCACGCTTGGATGCGGTGACCTGGCCTGCCTCCAGCGGATGCCCCTGACTGAAACCGAGCCGGTGTGCCTGTCAGTCCTGCCCCGGTCTCGGGTCCGAGCCTTGCGCGTTCCTTCAGGCTGTTCGATCATGCTTCGCCTCGCTCGCCCAGGTCAATCCGTCGTGGTGATGTGGGAGCTATCATGGTTGCAAGTGGCCTGTCCTCTCGGTTGGCCATCTGACCGGAGCATTTCCAGCTCTTGGCTTTCTTCAGCGTTGCCCCTCAGGCCGCTTCCGGACGGGTGAAGTCCGACCATCAGACGATTGCCCAGCAGGGCCGCCGCAGATCAAGGTACGTTGAGGCTTGCCAGCCTGATCGAGCCAAGGCGTCTGCGCATGATCGTCCGCAGCAAGCCTGGTTTGTGGGAGCTCGTCTTCACAATGCGCGGCTCGGTGTTGCCGCACATCGCTTATCCCCTTTTGTCGTTGATGGCAGTGGCAGCACTCCTCGTGGCGGTGGAGCGAGCCTGGCACCCGCTGCCTGTCATCGACGCTGCCCCTTTCACCGTCTTCGGGATCGCGCTGTCGCTGTTCTTGGGTTTTCGCAACAACGCGGCCTATGACCGCTGGTGGGAAGCACGTCGACTTCGGGGCGGGCTACTGGCCGACCTGCACTCGCTCGCCCGCGAGGCAGAGGTCTTCATGCGCAATGGACCTTTCCCAGTTTCGTTCCAGTCTTCTGAGAGCGATGCTCGCCACGAAGGGAGACCAAATATGGCAGCGACACACAGCGACGAGTTCAAGCGGGATGCGGTTCGCATTGCGCTCACCAGCGGCCTGACACGACGTCAGGTTGCGTCTGATCTGGGGATCGGCTTGTCGACCCCCGGCAAATGGACCCGGGCGATTTCCGATGAGGCCAAGGTGCCGGACCAAAATGCAGACCTGCTGCGAGAGAACGAGCGGCTGTGCAAGGAAAACCGGATACTGCGCGATTTGAGCCGGATCAGTAAACAGTCCAGTGGACTGTTTCCCCGGCGAAAGTGGGAGGTGCTAAAAAACTGTCCCGGGTCTGGCCTTCCTGTGCGCAGTAGAAACAGCTTGTGCTATCGTCGCGAGCGGAGGGCAGTTGCCGATTGCTTATTGGAGGGACTCACCCCGTTAAAAAAGGGGTCTATATACTTAGCTAGCCAGAATGACGGCTAGAACGGTTCAAGTGGACACCAGATTCAGTGAGCCGTAAGGTGAATCGAAAGGTGACGGCTACTACCTTCTCACGCGTCTCTAGTCCTCCAA
>NZ_JACJFU010000088.1:0-3229 GCF_014164635.1 Paracoccus sp. MC1854
AATCCACGTCCGCATTGCACTGATGAACCGCTTCAATGCACTCGGCACGGCCGAAATCGAACGCGTGGCCTGACGTCAAAAGGGAAAGGGGAAGTCGCCACTAGCGGCCGAGTTCTGCAACAACGCCTCGGAGATGGCACAACCGGATGAAGAAAGACGGAACGAGCTTCTCGGCCGCGTGCTTGCGCCAAAGCAAGGCACGGCTAGTCGAGATACACCGTCATCCTGTTTGCCGACCAGATCGGGAAGGGTGCTTGCGTCGTCCTCGCCGTGGGCCGGCGCTGGCCCTTACTGCAGTCAATACAGGAAGACGCAGATCATCTCGGCGCAGGCTTCCGGTGGAGGGAATCTCGCGCTGCCGCGCCGTATCCTGGTGAAGGAGAGCAAAAACAACCTCGACGAGCCATGCCGGGCACTCCCATGATGCATTGCCCGCGCCCAGAGCCCGCTTGTGCCGCACTCGTGCCTTGCCGGGGCGAGAGGCTCGCCTTAGAGGATGCGGCACAGGAAAAACGCCGTGCGGGCCTATGGTCATTCGTGGCTCAAGCTCGAGGGCGTTGATGATGACATCTTCCGACGACACGCCGACCATGCAGGTCCGCTCGGCCAAGGACTGGGTCCGGGTCCTGGCGAAGTATCGCGAGCCCTCCACGCGCCGCAGCATCCTTGAACTCCTTGTCACTCTGGTGCCATTTGCCCTGCTCTGGGGTCTGGCCTGGGCGTCGATGTCGATCAGCTACTGGCTGACGCTCGGCCTCTCGATCCTGAACGGATTGTTCCTTGTGCGGATATTCTGCATCCAGCATGACTGCGGCCATGCCTCGTTCTTTCACAGCCGCAAGGTTCAGGATTGGGTGGGCCGGTGCCTGGGGGTGCTGACACTGACGCCCTACGACGTCTGGCGCCGGACCCATGCCCTTCACCACGCGCAGCACGGCAATCTCGACCAGCGCGGCATTGGTGATGTGCTGACGTTGACGGTGGCCGAATACCAGGCGCGGAGCCGCCTCGGCAGGCTGATGTATCGCCTTTACCGTCACCCGATCGTGCTGTTCGGGCTGGGGCCGAGTTACCTGTTCCTGCTGCAGAACCGCTTGCCGCTTGGCCTGATGACGGCCGGCCGGCGCTACTGGATGTCGGCCATGGGCACGAATGCCATGCTCGCGCTCATTCTTGCGGCGATGATCTGGCTGGGCGGGCTGGCGCCGGTGGTCCTGATCTATCTTCCCACGGTTGTCGTCGCCGCCACGATCGGGATGTGGCTGTTCTACGTCCAGCACCAGTTCGAGGAGACCCACTGGGCTGGAAACGACGACTGGCAACTGCACGAGGCGGCGCTGGCAGGGTCCTCGCATTACGTGCTGCCTGCGCCGTTGCGCTGGGTATCGGCAAATATCGGCATTCACCATGTCCACCATCTCTACAGCCGCATTCCCTTCTATCGGCTGCCGGAGATCCTGCGCGACCATGCCGAACTTGCGGCAGCCCAGCGGTTGACGCCCCGGGAAAGCCTGCGCTCGGTGAACCTGCATCTGTGGGACGAGAAGCTGAAGCGCCTGACGTCGTTCCGAGAGGCACGCCAGCGCTACGGCGCTGCATAGGGTTCGGCTGCTTCAAGGGCCTCCAATAGCCGCGATCCTGATGGGACGTGGTCCGGGCGGCTGGTCGGGATAAGCAACGGCAGCCTGCTTGCCCTGACGCCATGCTCCGTTCTCAGTTTCCGTCCCGCACCCCGATCCAGATCGTGTGGCGGTTGCCGCGCTTGCCCCTGCTGGCGCGAACCGTATGCGTCGCCACCTCGAACCCGCAGCGCGAAAGCCGCTGCGAGAAGACCGGGGCAGGTGCGGCGGACCAGACCGCGAGCACGCCCCCGGGAGCTAGCGCCCGGTGCGCCGCTTTCAGCCCGCCTTCGCTGTAAAGGGCATCATTGCCGGGGCGGGTCAGGCCGTCGGGCCCATTGTCGACGTCCAGCAAGATGGCGTCGAAGCTGCTCGCGGCCTCGCGGATGATGGCGCCGACATCCCGTGTCTCGACCTCGACTCGCGGATCCGACAGACACTCTCCGAAGACGGCTCCCATGTGCTGCCCTGCCCAGCCGACGAGTTCAGGCACGATCTCCGAAACGACTAGCCGGGCACCGGGCGGCGAGACTGATAAAGCCGCTCGCAGGGTGAAGCCCATACCCAGCCCGCCGATCAGCACGCGCGGCGCGGGCCGGCCGGCCAAGCGTTCCAGCGCCAGCGTCGCCAGCGCCTCCTCCGAGTGGCCGAGCCGGCTGTTCATCAACTCGTTGCCACCCTGCAGCCGGATCGAGAACTCGTCGCCCCGACGCAGCAGCCGGAGCCTGTCTCCGCCAGGCGCAGTTGCCGTCGCCAGTTCTATCCAGGGAAGCATGCGGACAATCCTGTTCCTTGAGCCGCCCTGCGGCCTGTCTGCTTGAGGCAGGCAGTTGAAGGGCCATGTGCCTCTGGCATATTCCGAACTCCCTCTCAGTCCCTTTCTGCAGCGACCGAGGTCTTCCCAAACTTCGGCAAACGCCCAGCGTGTTGATCCGGTCCGGTATAGAAGGCGCAAGAGTTCAGGACCGCAAGTCGCTGCATCCACGAACGTCCGGTTCCGGGAAGCTGCATTGCGGCAAACTCTTGAGAGCAGGTGGCGGCTCTGGGCCGACCAGCACGCAAGGCGCCCCTCGGCGGAGCGGCTACAGGTCGATCCCCTCCGAGAGGGTCAGCGCATCCTCAATGTCGATGCCAAGGTAGCGGACCGTGCTGTCCATCTTCGTATGTTCCAGCAGCAACTGGACTGCGCGGAGGTTCCCTGTCTTGTAAATCTGCACCACCTTGGTCCGGCGCATGGAATGCGTACCGCAGGCGCGAACCGGGGCCTTCCAACGCGGCACAAGCAAGTGCCACGCCCCGCGTCTGGGGCAGTCGTCACGCGGGACGCTGGCGACAACGGGGCCGGAGGCAGCGGGATGTTGCTTCCGGCCCCGATCTGCTTTCTTCCGCAGCGTTTCAGCGTGGGCGGGTATCTGGGCTGGCAGCCGAAAATCCGGCTTGCTGACTCGCTGTTTTCAAACTCTGAAATGGCGGAGGGGAGAGGCCTGACGTCGAACCTTCTCTTGTGGATGCCGCCCTCATTTGCAAGGAATTTCTGAACCTTAGACATGTGATCGAGTGCGGACTCTTGTCAGGCCTGTTAGCGCGGCCTGATAGATGCCGCTGGCCGA
>NZ_JACJFU010000089.1:0-3206 GCF_014164635.1 Paracoccus sp. MC1854
CAAAGCCCGCAAAGCAATGGCATCTCGGAGGCGTTCGTGAAGACGCTGAAGCGCGACTACGTCCAGGTGACGCCGCTGCCCGATGCACAGACCGTTCTCGGATTGATCGGAGCCTGGATCGAGGACTACAACGAAAACCACCCGCACTCAGGGCTGAAGATGCGCTCGCCCCGCGAGTTCATCGCAGCTCAAACCGCAACCGCCTGAGTGTCCGATGAAACGGGGGCAAGACCAATCTGGACTGCCGAGGGCTGGCTGTATGTCGCCGTCGTGCTGGACCTGTTCTCCCGGCGCGTCGTCGGCTGGTCCATGAAGGCCGAACGGGACGCATCTCTGGTCATGGATGCCCTGATGATGGCGGTCTGGCGGCGCGGAAAAGCTGACGCGCTGCTGCATCATTCGGACCAGGGTTCGCAATACACCAGCGAGCAGTTCCAGCGCCTGCTCCATGACCACGGTATCACCTGCTCCATGAGCCGGGCCGGCAACGTGTGGGACAACTCAGCCATGGAGAGCTTCTTCTCTTCGCTGAAGACCGAGCGCACCGCCCGCAAGGTCTACCGCACGCGTGACGCCGCCCGGGCCGACGTGTTCGACTACGTCGAGCGCTTCTACAATCCGCAGCGACGCCATTCGAAGCTGGGCTATCTCAGCCCAGTGGCGTTCGAGGCCCGCGCTATGCAAACTTAACCTGGTGTCCACGAAACCGGCAGCAGGCCAGAATGATCGCGTTGATCGGGATCCGAGCCATGGTGACAGCATTGCGCCCCTGAAAAGATCGGGAGCTTCCAACTGGTTTAGCTCGCAGCCTGAAATGCGCTGTTTGCAGTCAGCGTCTCGCCAATTTGCCAGATCGTAGAGTTTCCACACAGGCTAAGCCCTCTCCAGCCACCAACCGCAGATATTACGCGGCTGGAACGGCTCGAAGACATGGACGACGAGTTCTTCGACGCGCTCGATCGATCGGTGGCATCCTACGACAAGCCGCTCAGAGGAGGATGTGAGTGACGTCCCTACCCTCATAATCGACCGGAATCCCTGCCCCTTCTTGTGATATGGTATGGTATGGTATGGTATGGTAGCACAGGCTATCCTTTGACATTCTTAATACCTTCGTCTGCTGGCTTGCCTTCCCACGCGTTCATCAGGCGATGGAGCTGAATGTAATACGGATAGCGCTCATCCTCACACATCGTCTTAAATCGCTCTAAAACCTCAGCCGCTCCCTTGATCGAAAGCTGGCTCTCTCGCCGAACTTCGCGGCTCGGCCACCGTTCTGTCTGCACGGGCGGCGTAGGTTCTACCCTCCTCCCCGGCTGGAATTCCTGCGACAGTTTCCCGAAATCTATCTTACCACTCATGACTGCCTCACCTTCTCGATCACTTCCGACGCAAAAGCTTCTGCGTTTTCGATCGCCTTATCGACGCCTCCCACCTGCGCCCGATCGAGGTCGTAAAGAGACCCGCCGTAGCTATGCAAGCTGCTAAATGCGGTTCTCGCGTTCAATTCCGTTCTGAACGTATCAACGTTCCCCCTCATCGCGGCGTTGATCTCTCGTTCGTTTCGCGCCTTCACTGCCGCCTTCGTCCGTGCGAACAGAATGGCAGCCGGGATTTCCCTTCTTAGGGCGCGAGCCTGCATCCTGATCTGCGCGAGAGCTTCAACGGCGGCGTCTGCGTCCTGCTGCTCGTCGCCGGTCGGCACGATTACCAGATTACTCTCGGCCAGAACCATCGCGTTTAACTGAGTGGCCGCCCCTTCGAGATCAAGGATCACAAACGCGGCGCGTCTCGAAGCCGTATCTATTTCATCCTGAATCGAGCGTTCCCCTGCGGATTTCACGATCCGAAGATTACCGGGCAACGACCCACGCTTCGACCACGCTAGGGCGCGCCCGGCAGGGTCGGCGTCTATGATCTCAACAGATACGCCCTGGGCGAGCGTCGTCGCGAGCACTATGGCCGAGGTCGTCTTCCCGGCGCCCCCTTTTGGGGTAGCAAATGATACTATTGGCATTGTTGTCCCTCAGTATAGTATAGTATCCTATGCTCTCGTTGTGTTGTCTATAGTATCCTATGCTACCATACGATATGCTATGGTAGCATATCTTCTATGTCCGTCGTCGGATGATTTGAGACTGCCGGCGTCGCTCAGGATCGGAGGGTCTGGTCCCTATGGGTTAAGGTTAGGCGGCGCGGGCGTGGTGCTGCAAGCACCGTTGGGTGAGGGTCTGTTTCTTGATCCGCGCCCGCTCGGCCAGGATGGCCTAAGTCGCGTCCGTCAACGTGGTGTAATTTTGGGTGTGGTTCCGGGCCGTCATGATCAGGCGGCTCTCGGTGTAATCTGAAGCGGTTTCTCCTCCTCGTTTGCTGGCGGGATCAGGTCGGCCATGGCCTCGACCTGCATGTATCGGTGCTGAAGCTGCCACTCGTCGTTGGCTTCGAGCAGGACAGCGCCGATGAGGCGGACGATGACGGCCTCGACAATCTTGCCAACGGCCGTCTCGAGACGGTGCCGGACCGCCAAGACGCCCATCGCTCCCTAGCGGTGACGGCGGGGGCACCCGGAAGACGACGTTGACGTGGTGGCCGTCGATCTCGACGCGTCGGATCATCGCCCGGATGATCTCGCGCGTGCCGTTCCAGTCCAGCTCGTCCAAGCCTCCACGGACCCTCTCGGCGAACTCGTCCAGACGGCCGAGGAGCAGCGTCAGGTTCCGCTCTGCCTCGACGTCCGCGAGCAGCCTCTGGCGTTCCGCCTCGAGGTGGCCCAGTCGTCGCCTCATCCCGTCGATGCGGGGCTCGAACTCGCCGCGCTCGATCAATCCCTCAGCATAGCCGTCGATGAGCCGCCCGATGCCGCGGCGCAGGGCGGCGATCCGGCGCTCGAGATCGGCGCCGTCGCCCGTCTCGCCGGGGTTCTCGCGCGCCTGATCGAGCCGGCGCTGGTACTCCGCCGCCACGCGCCCGGGCTCTTCCAGAACGGTCCTGATCTCGTCCCACACAGCCTGCTCAGGCGGTCGCTGCGCACCGACCTGCTGTCGCAGACCGCCTGCCCGGCGAAGCGGTGCGCATCGGTTGGACGCGCTACCCCAGATGCGACTTCGGATCCCGTGAAAGTTTCTCTCGTCGGTGTCCGCGGCCGAGGATGTTGGCCCTGAACACCTCGGCCGGCGTTCGGAAGCCCAAGCACTTGCGCGGCGTGG
>NZ_JACJFU010000090.1:0-3154 GCF_014164635.1 Paracoccus sp. MC1854
GTTGCGCTTGCCGCCCGGCAGGGGCGCTGCGGCCAGCGGCGGATCCCGGCCCTGCTCGGGCATGCCGGCCGGACGGGGAACGTGACGCGCGGCGAGGGGGCGAGGCCTGCGTCGCCGGCGGCGGGAGGGGCTGAAGGCGCCTGCGCCGCAACCGGGGAAGGCGCGGCTCCGGCGCGACGACGGATCGTGCCTCCGTCTGCGGCCAGCGCGTCCAGACCACGTCCGGTCTTGCGACTTCGTCGCGGCCCGGGCCCATGACGGCGGGAAGTTCCGCATGCGCGACCTGATCGACGGGTTCGCCCGGGAATCCCTGGCGCTCCGGCTCAGCCGCAAGCCGAACGCGCCGGCTGTCATCGACGTGCTGCCGGACCGGTTCCTCCTCCGCGGCGTGCCCGGCCCTGTCCGGCCGGACAACGGCCCGGCGTTCGTGGCCACCGCGCTGCGCGACCGGATCGCCGCGGCCGGCGCCGGAACGGCCTCTGTCGAGCCTGGATCCCCCGGGGAGGGAGGAGGATCAGGAAACAGGCCGCGGGACTGTGTGCCCGACGACGGGCCGCTGCGAGAGCTTCACCGCCAAGCTGCACGACGAGCGGCTCACCGGCGACATCCTCTGCAGCCTCGCCGAGGCGAAGATCGTCCTCGCGGCGGGGCGCCGCCCTTGCACCACAAAGCGCCCGCATTCCTCCCCGGGCGAGCGGCCCCCCGCTCCCGAGGTCCCGCAGGGACCGCCTTCGCCACCCCAAGCATGGCGCCAGCACCCGTCATGCACCAAGATCGGAAAGGGACCACCCCAGCAGGGCAGGCCAACGCGTGGCGCAGCTGGTGCGGCCTGCGGACTCGACCCCGGCCATGATCCCGTGGTGGTCGGGACGCCGAGGATGCGGGCTTGCTTTTATCCCCGGGGTGACGACGCCTTCGGACATCATCCTTGCTGCGGTGGGTCGCCCGTCCAAGCGGTGCCTCGGCCCCCCTCATAGCCCAGATGTGCGGTCAGTTCCTTCACCAGCCCGGCGTCACCCAGCAGATCCACAGGCCGTTGCAGCCCTTCAAGGGTTAGGTAGAAACCGTCATCGTCCCTTACCCCTCTCGGCAGGCATGGACCGGATCAGTCATCCACAGAAGACTGGGCACTCTCTGGCGCCGAGTCATCATTGATGCACCCTGATCGGCTGAGCCAACAGCCACGTCGAAAGCGCGGCTGATCGCGGAACAGTTTCGTGGCAGGCGCGGTTTCTGAACTGATCGAAGGAGTAGCCCGATGATCCGAGCGCTTCTCGCCACGACCATCGCCCTCGTTGCCACGTGGCACTCAGACACCCTGGTTCGTGCTCATGTCGCTGAGACCCATGACCGGCAGCCGCCTTCCTCCACCAAGGCGCACCGATTCCCAACATCGTTCGACCTCACACGTCTCGCAGTCATGGATGCGCAGCCCCTGATCTCGCTGGATCGCTTCACATCCTCGGCCACTGCACTCAGGCAGCCCAGCCCTGTACCCACGCCTCCGGATCTGACGCTTGAGGCCGCCCCTGCTCCTGTGCCGCGTCCCCTCAGGGTTATCGTGTCTCGCCCGCTCCCTCGTCCTGCCATGCCCGAGCAAATCCTGGAGGGCGCAAGTATCCCCCTGCCACCGGCCTCTCTACGCAATGCGAGCGATCTCTCCTGCATCGCCGTGGCGATCTATCATGAGGCACGTGATCAGGAGGACTTCGGCCAGCGCGCTGTCGCTTCGGTGATCCTTCAGCGCGTTGCAGTCCCGCACCGTTGGGGCGGCACGGCCTGCGACAACGTTGTCCCAACGCAGTTCAGCTTCCTGACCTCACGCTATGATTACCCGCCGATCGACGACATGAAGGCGTGGGAGAAGGCGGTGCGCTTCGCCGCCCATGCCTTGCTTGAAGGCCCCATGCCTGAACTCAAGGGTGCTGATCACTACCACACCACGGCCGTATCGCCCCCATGGGCGCCGAGAATGGCCCGAGTTCGGCTGATTGACGATCACGTCTTCTACGTTGATCCTCGCTCTTCCTTATCCCTGTAGTGCCAGCGGCCCATGCTGTGCCAGCCTCTCTGTGCCGGTCCCACATTCCCCCGGACAACACCCGGGGGAATGGCTGCGATCCTCACGCCTCCGGCAGGTCCGATGCGCCATGGAGAAAGAAGCGCACCATGGCCGTGGCGGCATCGGGTCCGCGCGGATCGGTGTGGGAGCCGCTCGGGTGTCCTCCGGACCAAGCGTGCTGCGCCCCGTCAATCATCCAGCTCTCGATCCCATGGGTGCCGTCCTTCCGTTTCGTGACGAGGCGCGTGTACCCGCGGACTCCACCCGCGACTCCTGCGGACAGAGCTCATTGAGTGCCGACTGCCAGTCAGCACTCAATGCTTTTCTTGCTTCCTGCCAAGACGCCTCGTCGCCGTTTCAGACGAACAGGAAGCTCGATGCTGCAAGATCTGTGACATCGACCACCGTCACCACGTCCTCGCCCTGATGGCTCGAACGGGAGGCCGCGCCATAGTCGATGCGGGTACCGCCCTCTTGGAGGGAGATGAAGCGGTCGGCGTCGTCGAGCCTTCCGTTGCGGTTGGTGTCGAGATCGGACCACTTCAGCTTCGGCATCGCGAACTGGATGGCGTCGACGTCCTCGCTGCGGAAGTCCATGATCTGGTCGCGCCCGCCATTAGCCCTGAAGACAAAGGTGTCTGCTCCCCTGGTGAGAACCACCTCCCTGCCGGCTGTGGCCTCGCCGTCACCCCAGAGAATGTCATCGCCGCGGCCACCTATGATCCTGTCATCCCCACCGATTAGTTCGGCCGCACCCCATGGATAGTCCGGGTTGCCACTTCTGACCGTTCCGTCACCGTAGATCACGTCATCGCCGTCGCCGCCGAGGATCCTGTCATTCCCGCCGGCGAGAGAGGCCGTTTCTCCACCGTAGATCATTCCATCGCCGTGGAGCGTATCATCTCCGCTGCCGCCCTCGATGCGGTCCAGACCCGCCGACAAGGGTCGAATAGCCATTGGTATCCATGCTCCCGTGGTAATCCTCCCCGAAAGTAAGGGGCTTCATAAGTAGAATTTTCTCGGCAAGATGAACGAGGAGATTTCGAATGAAGACAAGCAGATACACTGAGGCTCAGATCATCGCGATCCTGC
>NZ_JACJFU010000091.1:0-3123 GCF_014164635.1 Paracoccus sp. MC1854
GAATGTCGAAAGCTATCGCCGGCGCAGCGCCATGGAGGCAAAGCGGACACGGGGACGACCGGCCGCATTCGCGACAATCAACAATACGCCCCAGTCTGTCGCGGAGCGTCAATCACCCGGCCCGCAGAGCCTTGCCAGCGACAATCACGCTGATACCCTGCCAGACGCCGCGACGTAGAAGCTCATCCAGATTGACGCGCGCGTCTCATCAAGATTGTCGCGCAATATGGGTCCGGCAGGTCGGCAGGTCGGCAGGTCGGCAGGTCGGCAGGTCGGCAGGTCGGCAGGTCGGCAGGTCGGCAGTGATATGATCCTCCGGCTGGACAAGGACCAGGCGCTGCGTCTTGCCAACTACGACCTGGACGACCTCAGCGCACAGAACTTCTACTTCATCAACGTGGAGCAGGACGCCTTCGGGTTCTGATCAAGGGCTCCGCTCGCCCATCGAGCGGAGCCTCCCAGCCTTTCTGTGAACTGCCAGGTTGAGCGGTTGGAGCTTTTCTTTCGTGGATGCGGCTTTCGACGCGAGCTGTCCTTGGACTTCGGGTCGAGGGCCTGAGCTGCAAAGGCGCTCAGACATGAAATTCATCAGACGTTTGGAAAGAATTAACTGTCACCTGCCAATATGTCGCAGGTGAAATCCATTGAGAGGACCCTTTCACGCAAGTATACAACCTATAGTTGTTTATCTGATTCTTTTTACAACTATGGATAGTCCGTAGCCGCATCCAGTCACAGGCAGATGCGGGGACCGGGTTTTTCATCCGTCCACTGGCAAGATCGATAACAAGGGACCGCGCCATCATGGCAGCCACGGCAAGACCGGGACAGTTGGGAATTGCGACGCCTTTCGGGGAGTTGCTCGGCAAGTCGGATGCAGAGATGCATGCCGAATTGCAGGATTACGCGGACATGGGGGTGGATTGGGTCCGCCTCGACATCCACTGGTCGCTCGTGCAGCCGACCAGGAACGGTGGGTTCAACTGGACCCTCGTCGACAAGGTCTTCAATGCCGTCGACGCCAAGGGCTTCGAGATCGTGGCGATCCTCAACAACACGCCGGGCTGGATAGGGAGTTCCCTCTCCTCGGCGGCGGATCAGGCCGCCTATGCGAAGTTCGCATCAGAGGCGGCAAAGCGGTATGGGCACATCGTCGATCACTATGAGGTCTACAACGAGCCCAACATGAACGGGGTCTCGCCGCAGGATTACACGAAGATCCTGAAGCTCGCCCATGGCGCAATCAACACGGCCGACGGCAATGCCACTGTCATCACCGGCGGCCTCGCCTCGATCCCGTCCACCGGCAACGGCATGTGGGGCGCGGTCGAATACCTGAAGCAGATGTATGACGCCGGAGCGAAGGATTACTTCGACGCGGTGGGTTACCATCCCTACAGCTTCCCGCTGATGCCCGGCGACAGCAAGGCCTGGAACGGCTGGCAGATGATGGAGGACGGCATCCGCGGGACCATGATCGCGAATGGCGACGGCGACAAGCAGGTCTGGATCACGGAATACGGCGCCAAGCAGTCCGGCAGCGGCGTGACCGTCAGCCCGGGTACGGCGGCGCAGATGCTGCGCGAAGCCGTCGACCTGGCCGAGGATACGCCCTGGGCCGGGCCGATCATGTGGTTCTCGTATCAGGATTCCGCCTATGAGCCGGGCTTCGGTCTGCGTGACGCCGCCGGCAAGCCGAGGGAGGCCTATTATGCCTTCAAGGAACTGGCGAACCAGGACAATGGTCCGCTCCCTGCACCCGCTCCCGCACCGGTCGTGGTTGCCCCGCCGGCCCCCGCGCCTGTACCCGTGCCTGTTCCGGCTCCGGTGCCGACACCTGCTCCCGCGCCCATGGGGAAGATCATCGAGGGCACGCGCGGCAATGACGTGCTGCGCGGCACCAGCGGCGATGATGTCCTGCGCGGCAATGGCGGGCAGGACACCTTCCATGGCGGTGCCGGGAAGGACACCTTCGTCTTCCGGGAAGCCACCAAGTGGAATGCCATTAAGGACTGGCAGGAGGGCGATATCATCGACCTGCGCAGCATCGACGCGGACATCGGCCGCTCGGGGGACCAGGCCTTCCGTGTTGTCGGATCGAACTGGCTGAACGGCGCCCGAGATCTCGGCGTCTATTTCGATCAGGCCAACAAGAAGACCTACGTCCAGGCCACCGTCGACAGCGGCAAGGCCTACGAGCTCAACATCGTGCTCGATGGTGTGCACAAGCTGGACGCGGGCGACTTCCTGCTCTGATCCGCACCTTGGACCTCGGCGCAAGACGTCGCCGAGGTCACCTCAGGGACCGGCCAGGTCAGCCTTTCGGCTTCGTCTCGGTCCTGCGGCCCCCGCGGCGGGCTGCTGCCGCACTGACGAGATGGCGAGCCATCGCTTAGAGTCCGCTCTCTCCAGAGACGCGGCTTTGTTCTGCCTTGCAGCCGGTCGATCAGGTTTGAACGCGTCACGCCCAGGGTGTCGGCCACGACCTTCACTGGAAATCGCCTCTGAGCAGCGACCGCGCGAGCAAGGTCTGTTTTTCCATCTGGGCCTTCGCCAGAGCTTCGCGCAGGATCTCATGCGCATGGCCGCTCGGACCAATGGCGCAGCCATGCGCATTCCATCGTCTTGCGGCCGAGAAGCCGTTCGAGGTCGCGGACGCGATCCTCGAGCTTGCGGACCTCGGAGGCGCCGACCGCCGGCTCGTTCGATCCCACGGCCATCGCACCCCCCTCATCCATCAGCCGGCGCCACCGGAACAGGAGGTTCGGCGCCACGCCGTTGCGCCGGGCAACGGCAGAGACGGACTCTCCCGCCGCTAGGCTCTCCTCGATGATGCGCAGCTTCTCGTGGGCTGGCCAGTAGCGGCGCCGCGCGACGCCGGTGATCACCTCGATCCGGCGGATATCGCCGTTGGGCATGAGTATGTCCTCAAGCACAGGCTTGAGCCTTTCATGGTCATGCCGGACTGTCCGGTCGAAATAGGAGGCAGTTCATAACACTACTCTGCCAGGTTTTGTGGTAGTTCGGGGTGGTGCTCACGGGAGGTGCCGTGATGAGAGCAACCACAAGCCACTGGCGGGCTGCCTATGAGGCTTGGCTCGCACCTTTCCTAGCTCGGCTCGG
>NZ_JACJFU010000092.1:0-2930 GCF_014164635.1 Paracoccus sp. MC1854
GCCTTGAGGATCATCCCGAAGGGCGAGTTCACGAAGCGCCAGATCACCAGCAGCCCCAGCACGAAGATGGCCAGCACGAAGTAATACATGGTCATCGTGTCGCTCAGGTCGATGAACCCGAACAGATGGCCGCGCGGCACCGCCTGGATGCCGTCCTCGCCGTGGGTGAAGGGAACCTGCAGGCAGAAGAAGAAAAACATCTGCGCCAGCGCCAGCGTGATCATGGCGAAGTAGATGCCCTGCCGGCGAATGGCGATGGCGCCGATCACCACCCCCAAGCCGGTGGCGCCAAGGACGCCCATCGCCAGCGCGAACTCGGGGTTCCAGCCCCATTCCTTTGCCGCATGGGCAGTGAAATAGGCCGCGCCCCCGAAGAAGGCGGCATGGCCGAAGGACAGCAGCCCCGTGTAGCCCAGCAGCAGGTTGAAGGCCGCGGCGAAGAGCCCGAAGCACAGCATCGTCATCACGAAGACGGGATAGACCATGAAGGGCGCCGCGATCAGCAGAACCCCCGCCGCCAGCAGCAGCGCAAGCTGCGCGCCCCGTCCCATGGTGCGGACCGAACCCGGCTCGGCCGTCGAGATTTCGGATGTCCTGGCCATCTCAGCCCTCCTTCCCGAACAGACCCGCGGGACGCAGGATCAGCACGATCGCCATGATGACGAAGATCACGATGTTGGAGGCCTCGGGGTAGAAGACCTTGGTCAGCCCCTCGGCAACGCCCAGCAGGTAGCCGGTGACGATGGCGCCCATGATGGACCCCATGCCGCCGACCACGACCACCGCGAAGACGACGATGATGATGTTCGTCCCCATCAGCGGCGAAACCTGGTAGATCGGCGCCGCCAGCACGCCCGCGATCGCGGCCAGCCCAGACCCCAGCGCATAGGTCAGCGTCAGCAGCCGCGGCACGTTGATGCCGAAGCTCTGCACGAGCACCGGGTTTTCCGTGGCCGCGCGCAGGGTCGCGCCCAGCCGCGTCTTCTCGATCAGCGCCCAGACGGCGATGCAGACGATCAGCGAGGCGACGATCACCCAGCCGCGGTAGATCGGCAGCACCATGAAGCCCAGGTTGACCGCCCCAGTCAGGGCCGCCGGCGCCGAATAGGGCTGGCCCGAGGCGCCGAAATACCAGCGGAAGGTGCCCTCAAGCGCCAGCGCCAGGCCGAAGGTGAACAAGAGCCCGTAAAGGTGGTCGAGCTGATACAGCCGCGACAGCATCGTGCGTTCCACCAGCGCGCCGAAGGCGCCGACGACCAGCGGCGCGAGGATCAGCGCGAACCAGTAGTTCAGCCCGAACCAGTTCAGCGCCAGCAGCGCCACGAAGGCGCCCAGCATGTATTGCGCGCCATGGGCGAAGTTGATGACCCGCAGCAGGCCGAAGATCACCGCAAGGCCCAGCGACAGCAGCGCATAGAACGAGCCGTTGATGAGGCCCACGAGGATCTGGCCCATGAAGGCCTGGATCGGGATTCCGAAGATCATCGTCATCTCAGACTCCCAGTGTTTCTTGCAGCATGTTCATGCGGGCAGCGAGTTCGCCCACCGGGAACTCATGGGCCATCACGCCGTGGTCCATGACATAGAAGCGGTCCGCGACCTTGGAGGCGAAGCGGAAGTTCTGTTCCACCAGCACCACCGTCATGCCGCGCGCCTTGAGTTCCCGCAGCACCGCGCCGATGGCGTCGATGATGACGGGGGCCAGCCCTTCGGTCGGCTCGTCCAGCAAAAGGCAGCGGGCGCCGGTCCGCAGGATGCGCGCCATGGCGAGCATCTGCTGCTCGCCCCCCGACAGCTTGGTGCCGGGGCTGTTGCGGCGTTCCTTGAGGTTCGGGAACAGCGTGTAGATCTCGTCCAGCGTCATGCCGCCCTGCGCCACCACCGGGGGCAGCATCAGGTTCTCGTCCACCGACAGGGTCGCGAAGATGCCGCGTTCCTCGGGGACGAAGCCCAGCCCGGCCCGCGCGGTGCGGTGCAGCGGCATGGTCATCAGGTCCTGCCCGGCGAAACTGATCTGCCCGGTCCGCTTGCGGACGATGCCGATGATGGACCGCAGCGTGGTGGTCTTGCCCATGCCGTTGCGGCCCAGGATGCAGACGGTCTCGCCCTCGTTCACATGCATGTTCACGCCATGCAGGACGTGGCTTTCGCCATACCAGGCGTTCAGCCCGGCCACGTTCAGAAGCGCGCTCATGCTTCGGTCCCCATGTAGGCGGTGCGCACGCGCGGATCGGCGGCGACGGTGGCGTAGTCGCCCTCGGCCAGGATCTCGCCCCGCTGCAGCACGGTGACGAAATGGCAGATGTCGGCCACGACCGACAGGTTGTGTTCCACCATCAGGACGGCACGGTGGCGGGCGACCTCGCGGATGATCTCGGCCACGGTATGCACGTCCTCGTGCCCCATGCCGGCCATCGGTTCATCCAGCAGCAGCACCTGCGGGTCAAGCGCGAGCGTGGTCGCGATCTCAAGCACCCGCTTGCGGCCATAGGAAAGGTCGGCGGCGCGCACGTCGCGCCAGGGGGTCAGGCCCAGTTCGTCGATCAGCACCTCGGCCCGGCCGTTCAGCACGTCCAGCGCCTTGAGCGGGCGCCAGAACTGCACGTGCAGTTCGGCCGGGCGTTGCAGGGCGACGCGGACGTTTTCCAGCACCGTCAGATGCGGGAAGACGGCCGAGATCTGGAAAGACCGCACCAGCCCCATGCGGGCCACCACGTCGGGCTTCATCTTGGTGATGTCGGTGCCCAGCAGGGTGATCTGCCCGCGCGTGGGTTGCAGGAACTTGGTCAGCAGGTTGAAGACGGTGGTCTTGCCGGCCCCGTTGGGGCCGATCAGCGCGTGGATGCGGGCATGGTGGACGTCGAGGTTCACGTTGTTGACGGCCGTGAACCCCGAGAAGTCCTTGCCGAGGCCGCGGGCGGTAAGCACCA